>JBAZZV010000033.1 GCA_041658645.1 Candidatus Margulisiibacteriota bacterium | reverse complement strand
ACCGGTTCGCGCGCCAGGTCGGTCAAGTTTTTCCCGCTGGTGTTTTCTTTTTTTATTTTTATTTTGCTGTCCAATTGGATGGGCTTGTTGCCGGGGGTCGGCTCCATCGGCCAGGTAGTAACCGAGGGGCACGAAAAGATTTTTGTTCCATTCTTGCGCGGGGGTACCGCCGATCTGAATACTACCTTGGCGCTTGCCATTATCGGCGTAGTAGCCAGCCACGCTTTCGGAGTAGCGGCGCTCGGCGCCTGGAACTATTTGAATAAGTTCATTAATATAAAAGCCTTTCTGGAAATTCCGAAAAAAATCAGGAAAGATCCGGCAGTTTTGCTGGTTAACCCGATTAAGGCCTTTGTCGGCTTGATTGAGATAGTGGGGGAGCTGGCTAAGGTCGCGAGTCTGTCATTCCGTTTGTTCGGAAATATTTTCGCGGGCGAGGTGCTGCTTGCTTCAATGTCGGCGATACTTGCATTCGGCTTGCCGATTCCTTTCATGTTTCTGGAAGTGATTGTGGGGATGATTCAGGCGTTGATTTTTTCCATGCTGATTCTGGCCTACCTGACGATGAGCACTTCCGAAGAGGCACATTAGCTCCTACGAATTACTAATAGGAACGAATATACGAATAAAATATTAAATAATTAAGAGAATTACTTGATTGATACAAATTTACGAGCCAAATTCGTATATTCGTATTAAATTCGTAATTCGTAGTAATTTTATGGACACAGTAATGCTTGCCAAGGCTTTGGCTATCGGCATCGGTTCAATTGGCCCGGCGTTTGCCATCGGCATGATCGGTTCCAAAGCGATGGAATCAATCGGCCGCAATCCGGAAGCTGCCGGTAAGATCCTGGTGCCGATGTTGCTCGCCGCCGCTTTCGCGGAAGCGATCGCGATCTACGCGCTGGTGATTGCTTTTGGAATCAAGTAAAATTTTAACGATTTTACGAATTGCCTCGGATGCAAAGTTCGGGGCAGTGGTAAGATTATTAACATGAAAATATTGTTAAATTGATAAATTGTTAAATTGCCAGAAGGTGATTTTTAACAATGTAGCAATTTAACAATGTAACAATGTAACAATTTTTATGGATAGCCTAATCTCCACCTTTCATTTAGATATCAAATTACTGATCGCTCAAGTCATCAACTTCGCCATCGTTTTCGCGGTGCTGTATTTTTTTGCTTTGAAGCCGCTCTTGAAAGTGATGGCCGAACGGACGGGAAAAATTGAACAGAGCCTGGCGGACGCAAAAAAAATAGAGGAAAACTTGAGTCGGGCAGCAAATGAAAGGCAGGAAATTGTCAGCGCGGCAAAGAAAGAAGCGGGTGCGATTCTAGAACGCGTCAGTGTTGAGGCTGAGGAAAAACGAGAGGAGATGGCCGCTAAGACTAAAGAAGAGATCGGCCAGATTATCAATAAAGAAAAAGAGAGGATGCGGCTGGAAAAGGCCGAGACCCTGAAAGAAATCAAGGCAGAAGTTGCCGATCTGGTGGTGGCCTCGGTGGAAAAATTGCTGGATAAGAAAATGAATAGTAAGGATGATGCGGAGATGATTAGAAAGGCATTAAAAAATACAAAATAATATTTTCTGTCATTCCGGGCTTGACCCGGAATCTAGGGGTTCAAGCAAACAACCCTGGATTCCGCATCAAGTGCGGGATGACAATAAAAATATGAGAATCACAGTTAAACAATACGCTAGAAGTTTATATGAATCGGTTGTGGATAAAAAAGCGGGCGAAGCGGTTGCTAATTTCCTGAAGCTGTTGATCAAAAATAATGATTTGAAGCTGGCCGATAAGATTATTGCTGAATTTGTCAGAATTTGGAACGAGCATGAGGGGCTGATTACGGCAGAAGTCGTGAGCGCGCGGAAGCTGGATAAGGAAAGCGATTTGGCAATCAAGAATTATTTGAAGGAACAGCAGTCCGCCAAATCGGTGGAGTTGAAAAAAAGCGTGGACGGAAAACTTTTGGCCGGTTTTATCTTGAAATTCGGCGATCAGGTGATTGATGGAAGTCTGAAGAAAAAAATCGCACAATTGAAAGAAGAAATGATTAAATAAATATTATTAATTATTGAATTGATATGGCGAACACCACCAAAGATTTCATTGTTGAACAATTAAAGAAACAGATCAGCGACTTCAAGGCGGAAATCAGCCGCGAAACCGTCGGTACGGTGATTGAGGTCGGCGATGGCATCGCCCGCGTCGCCGGACTTTCCGAGGCGATGAGCGCGGAAATGTTGGAATTTGAAAGCACGAATGAATCGCGAACGGGCTCGAATGAACGCGAATCTAATGAAAAGGTTTACGGCGTTGCCTTGAATCTGGAAGAAGATACGGTCGGTGTAATCATTCTTGGCGACTGCACCGGCGTTAAAGAAGGCGCGGAGGTGAAATGCACCAAGCGCATTCTGGAGGTGCCGGTGGGCGAGGCGTTGGTCGGCCGGGTAGTCAGTCCTTTAGGCGAGCCGCTTGATGGCAAAGGCAAAATCGCGAGTGATAAAACATATCCGGT
>JBAZZV010000032.1 GCA_041658645.1 Candidatus Margulisiibacteriota bacterium | reverse complement strand
CGGCCGTGGCCAGCGAAAAAACGGTCGTGCCGGGCAGGAAATGAGAAAGCGGTTTTTTCTCTATCGGGTCGACATGGACCGCGATCGGCTTGCCGTAGACCAGGGAATATAGTTTGCCTTCGAGATTGAGCCTGACCCCGCACGCCCCCCGCGCCAAATTATTGATCACGCATTGGTTGGGGCAGAGCCGGCACTCGACCCTCCGGCCGGGAAGTTTTCGCCAATACTTCGCTTCATACTTGGAGAGGTTTTTTTCGCGGACCATTTTCAGGGCATCGCCGATTTTCGCGAACGGGGCCGCGAACTGGACCGCTTCCGCGCCCAACACCAGGAGGAGTAAACCAAGCCCCACCCAAAACGACTTGCGCATATTTTAATTATAACACTTGTGATATAATTTGCGCATGTTGAAAAGGTTATTGCTCCTCTCTCTCTCCCTCGAACTGGCCGTCAGTCTCGCGACCGCCGCTCCCCAAGCTATCCTTCTCCCCGAACCGAAACTGATCGGCAAAATGACGGTCGAGGAATCGATCTTCCGCCGCCGTTCGGAACGCTCTTTCCTCCCCAATGAACTGACGCTCGAACAGATCTCCCAGCTCCTTTGGGCCGGCCAGGGCGTGACCGACAAGACCTGGGGCTTCCGCGCCGCCCCGTCGGCCGGAGCCCTCTACCCGCTCTACTTATATGTCGTGAAAAAGGACGGGGTTTTCCAGTACTTGCCCGACGGCCATAAGCTCAAACAGCTCAAGACCGAGGATATCCGCCCCTCGCTAGTCCGCGCTTCTCTCGGCCAGAATTACATCAGCGAAGCCCCCGTGGTCATTATCGTCTGCGGCAACTTCCGCATCTCCGAGGCCAAATACGGCCAGCGCTCCTACCGCTACGTCAATATGGAAGTCGGCCACGTGGCCGAGAACATTCAACTGCAGGCGGTCGCCCTGGGGCTCGTTTCCCTCCCGGTCGGCGCTTTCTGGGACGACGTAGTCGCCAAAGCCCTGGAACTGCCGGAAACCCAGGACCCCTTTTACATTATCCCGATCGGTTACCAGGGATCGTCATAAACGAATGTCTCCCAAGTAGCGGCGACCTTTAGGTCGCCAAAACAATAATGGCGGTCTAAAGACCGCCGCTACATTTTTTGGAATTCAATATGAAAAATAACTTAAAAAAAATCGACCTTTACCGCCTGCTGGCGCTCCTGGTGATCTTTTCCGGGATATTCTACTTCTACGCCAATATCTTCGCCCCCCGTTTCATCCCGGAATTTATCCGGATCGGCGTGGTCCGCCGCCCCACGACTCTATTAATACTCGGGACTGATATTAATTTCAGCTCGGAGACCGGCCAGGCGCTCAAAGAAAGCAACGGGCGGACCGACGCGATCATGCTCCTGCGGGTCGACCCGATCAATTACCGGGTCTACCTCCTCTCCATCCCGCGCGACAGCTACGTCAACATTCCCGGCTATGGCTGGGCCAAGATCAACGCGGCCAACGTTTACGGCGGGGTTGACCTGCTGGAAAAGACCCTGGAACAAACTTTCGGCATCGAGGTCGATAATTATCTAAAAATAAATCCCTCCGCCACCGGCAAATTGATCGACCTGGTCGGCGGGGTCGACGTTTACGTGGAAAACAATATGTATTACGTCGACCGGGCGCAAGGGCTCTACATCAACCTCAAGAAAGGTTGGCACAAGCTAAACGGCAAGGAAGCGCAGGGCTACATGCGTTTCCGGCACGATGCCTTCGGCGATATCGGCCGGATCGGCCGGCAGCAGCAGATGCTCTCGACCGTTTTCATGTCGCTGACCAAACCGAGCAACCTGCTTAAGGCGCCGCTCGCTTTCCAGTTGGCGACCAGTTATATTCAGACCAACCTCCCGCTCCTTAAGATCATCCGCCTGGCCAATTTCGCCCGCACCCTCTCCGCCCGCGACGTCATCACTTACCTGGCTTCGGGCGAGACCCAAGACAATACTCCCGCCGGCTCGGTCTGGCTGGTCGACAAGCGCGGGTTAGACGTCATCCTGAAAGCCCACTTCGGCCGGTAAATGTTATAATGATGACCATGAGAAAACGTTTTTTCTGGGCAACCCTCGCCTCCTTCCTGATCGTTGGCTTGGGCCAGATCGTCAAAGGTGAAGGGGCCAAGGGGCTGTTCTTGCTCCTCGCCTTCTATTTCGTTCTCCCGTCGCTCGTCTACCTCGCCCTGATGTTCAACGCCTATTTCTTCCTGACCACGCTCGGCTTCTGCCTGGTCGGCGGCTTCGCGCTCTGGACCTATAACCTCCTTGACGCTTATAAACATGAAACCGGCCTTTAAGCTCGCCACGGTCTTCAATATCCCGATCGAGATCAATTACAGTTGGTTCCTGGTCGTCTTGCTGGTCATTGCTACCCTGGCCAACGGCTATTTCCCGGAAACTAACCCGGAGTTGACCGCCCCCGCCTACTGGCTGATGGCGATCATCGCCACCCTCCTCCTTTTTGCTTCGCTCCTGGCCCATGAGCTCTCCCACTCCCTGGTCGCCATC
>JBAZZV010000031.1 GCA_041658645.1 Candidatus Margulisiibacteriota bacterium | reverse complement strand
CATTTAGCAATTATGCTTTTATATTCTACTATTATACAATAAAATGGATCAAGGGACAAATATGTCAAAAAACAAAAGAGGCGGTATAGCTTACGCCTCTTTTAATATCTATTATTTGTTCGCCACATTGAGCACGACGCTGTCTTTGAGACCAAGATCAATATTGACAGTATGGCCTTCTTTAATTTTGCCTTCGATAATTTCCATAGCCAGTTCATCCAGAATTTTGGTCTGGATAATCCGTTTCAGCGGCCGCGCGCCGAAGGTCGGGTCAAAACCCTTGTCAGCGAGCATCTTTTTCACCTTGAGGGCGATGCGGATGGTGATTTCTTTGTTCTTCAATCTGGCGGTTATCTTTTCCAGCTCCAGATCAACGATTTTGGCCAGCACCTCGCGGCTCAAATTCTTGAAGAGAATAATTTCGTCGATGCGATTCAAAAACTCCAGTTTGAAATGGTCGCGCAGGATGCGGTCAATTTTTTCCTTAAGCTCCGCGCTGCGTTCGTTGGCGCGGTCAAGCTCGCTCGCGCCGCCGGAGGAGAAACCGATGGAATATTCTTTAATTACCTCGTTGCCGAGGTTAGAGGTCATAATAATAATGGAATTTTTGAAGCTTACCAGCCGGCCCTTGGAATCGGTCAGCTGTCCGTCGTCCAGAATTTGCAACAGAACATTGAAGATTTCCGGATGGGCTTTTTCTATCTCATCAAACAACACCACGCTGTAAGGCTTGCGCCGGATTTTTTCCGTCAGCTGTCCGCCTTCCTCAAAGCCGACATAACCCGGAGGCGAGCCGATGAATTTAGCGACGCTGTGTTTTTCCATATATTCGCTCATATCATAGCGGATGAGCGCGTTCGCGTCGTTAAACATAAATTCAGCCAAGGCTTTTGCCAGTTCAGTTTTACCGACGCCGGTTGGGCCGACAAACAGGAAGGTGCCGATTGGTTTTTTCTCTTCAGCAATGCCGGCGCGCGAGCGCCGCAAAGCGTTGGCCACCTTGCCGATTGCCTCCTCCTGGCCAATCACCCGCTTAGACAGTTCGTTTTCGGCTTTAACCAATCGATGCGCCTCCGACTCCAACATCTTCAGCACCGGAATACCGGTCCAGCGAGAGACAACTTTGGCAATATCTTGTTCGTCAATTTCTTCTTTTAAAATCCGCTTGCCGCTTTGTTGGATTTTCACCAGACGCGCTTCCTGTTTTTTGATTTCTTTATCCAATTCAGGAATTTGCGAGTAGCGAATCTCCGCGACCTTGGTCAGATCGTCGCCCTTGCGTTCAATGATTTCCGCCTGCGCTTTGAGCGCGTCAATTTTTTTCTTTGATTCGCGGATTTTGGAGATTGCTTCTTTTTCGTTCTGCCAGCGCAGTTCCAGCTCGCCGGCTTTTTCTTTCAATTCGGAAAGTTCGCGGTTGATGCCGCGCAACTTGGCGCCGGTTTTTTGTTCGCGTGAAACAGCCGCTTTGGCAATCTCCAGCCGTTTGATTTCGCGGCGTAAGTTGTCCAGCTCCTGCGGACAGGAGTCAATCTCCAGGCGCAGGGAAGAGGCCGCCTCGTCCATCAGGTCAACCGCCTTATCCGGCAGGAAGCGGTCAGTGATATAACGGTAGGAAAGTTTGGACGCGGCAATCAGCGCGTCGTCAGTGATGCGCACCCCATGGTGGATTTCATACTTTTCTTTGATGCCGCGCAGAATGGCAATCGCGTCTTCCACGCTCGGCTCAGAAACGTAAATCGGCTGAAAACGCCGTTCCAGCGCCGCGTCGCGTTCAATATATTTTTGATATTCTTTGGTGGTGGTGGCGCCCACGGCATGCAGTTCGCCGCGGGCGAGCGCCGGCTTCAGCATATTAGAAGCATCCATCGCGCCCTCCGAAGCGCCGGCGCCGACCAGGGTGTGCAGTTCGTCAATAAATAGGATTATTTTTCCGTCCTGGGATTTTATTTCGCGCAAAACCGCTTTCAGCCGGTCTTCAAATTCGCCGCGGAATTTTGCGCCGGCGATTAAAGAGGCAAGATCCAAGGAGACCAATTCTTTGCCTTTCAGGGTTTCCGGCACGTCGCCGGCGACAATCCGCTGGGCCAGACCCTCAACAATGGCTGTCTTGCCGGTGCCGGCCTCGCCGATCAGGACCGGATTATTCTTGGTGCGGCGGGAAAGAATCTGCATAATGCGGCGAATTTCCTCGTCGCGGCCGATGACCGGATCAAGTTTTTCCGCCCGCGCCATCGCGGTCAAATTGATGGCATATTTTTCCAATGTTTTATATTTGCTTTCCGGATCCGCGTCAGTTATCTTGTGGCTGCCGCGCAAGTCCTTTAACAGTTTGGCCAGCGGTTCATAACTGACGCCGGCGCCAAGCAGTACTTCCTGAGAGCGCGATTTGATGCCGATGATGGCAAGCAAAAGATGCTCGGTGGAGATGAACTCGTCATTCATCTTCTCCGATTCTTTTTTAGAACGTTCAAAAACCATCGCCACCTCGGCCGTGCCTTGGACCGTGCCGACCACGCCGGTAATCGGCGTCTTGGCCAGACGATCGATCTCGTCGTCTACCCGATCCATCAAATCGTCCAGGTTGATGCCAATTTTTTCAAGCACGACTTTAACCAGGCTGTCCGGCTGTTCCAATAGGGCAGATAAGAGGTGCAGCGCTTCAATTTGCTGCTGGCCGGAATCTTGCGCGATGATTTGCGCGTTGATGATCGCTTCTTGCGATTTATGAGTAAATTTATCAAACATATGTTT
>JBAZZV010000030.1 GCA_041658645.1 Candidatus Margulisiibacteriota bacterium | reverse complement strand
ATGAAAAAAGCCGCCAATAAATATTTTTTTTCTCGATCCATGCGATAAATTAATAAATAAAAAAAATCTTTCCTTCTAAGCAGGAAAGACCAAAAAAAACCCTCAGTAGTCCTGCTCGGGACAATTAATACATTATAATCCATATATCCGACATTCGGGCTCACCCGTAAGCTCCGGGCATTACCGCTGCGGCACAGCCGGGGAATCTCACCCCAGTTTCTCGGATATAAGGCTTTTTGTCCGCCGCTTCAAAATGCAAAATGCGGCGACTGATGAATACTTAAGATTATATTATTAATATCCGCCGCTTGTCAATCAGACGAATCTCGTCTTTGCTTTTCCGATCAAGACGGCAATCGTCATCAAGGTGGCAATTTCCATAATGCATGACAGAACAGCTCGGCGATTTTTTCTTTCTTCTATTTTTTTGCTATAGTGATCTTATGGATCAACTGATCTCTTTTTCCGCCTCCACGCAAACAATCCTGACAGCCATACCGGTTTTAAAATATGGCTTGCTTTTTTTATTGACCGTGATTGAGGGGCCCCTGGTGGCCATGATCGCCGGACTATTGGCTTCACTCGGTTTTTTTAATCTCGCTCTGGCTTACTTGGTGATTATCGCCGGCGATCTGGTCAGCGATAGCCTTTACTATAGTATCGGTTTTTGGGGGCGGGAAAAATCAATAAAAAAATACGGCCGCTTTTTACTCCTTGACCAAACAAAATTACATAAATTTGAAACTTTGGTCCGTTATCATTCCGGCAAGGTTTTAATTCTTGGCAAGCTGACGCATTTCGCAGGCGTGCCGATTCTTCTGGCCGCCGGACTCGTAAAAATTCCCTACCGAAAATTTATCTGGTATGACACGCTTGCCACCCTGCCGAAATCATTAGCCTTTCTGTTGCTCGGTTATTATTTCGGCGGCCTGACCGGCACCATTAATCGCTATTTGGAGTATGGCACTTTGATCACCGGCGGCCTGCTCGCGATCATCTTTGCCGGTTATTTGTTCGCGGGAAAATATTTAGAAAAAAAACTGTCTGACAATAAATAATCATTATTTAAAAACAGCCTAGCCCACCAGGCCGTTTTTTGTTTGTTCAATAATTATTTTTTTCGCTTTACCCAAAGCACGGCCAAAATCGTTGAGATCGGCACCGCCAGTATTAAGCCGATTGAACCGGCGAGCGAGCGTACAATCTCGGTTGCTAAAAGTTCATTGTTAATTGCGATATCCCAGCTGGCAAAAGCGCTCTGGCCGCTGACAAAAAGAATCATCAAGGGCAAAGAAGCGCCGGCATAAGCCAGGAACAGGGTATTGGTCATTGAGCTGATGTGTGCCACCCCGACACGATGAGCTTTGCTAAAAATTTCTTTGCGCGTCAGGCCGGAATTTGCTTTATCCAATTCTTCCACCGAGGCGACTTGTGAAATTACCACATCATCCAGCACGCCCAAAGTGCCGATAATGATACCGGCGAGCAATATGCCTTGTAAATTCAATTTAGCCGTACCCAAGTTTGCAATAAACGAAGCCTCTTCGTTCCCCATGCCGGAAAGTCTCGCTAAATGGACAAATAGCCAGGACAAGGCAACGGTCAACAATAAGCTGATGAAAATACTTGCCACCGAAATATTGGCATTCATCGTAAGTCCTTCCGTCAGATAGATAATCACCACCAGAATTGCAAGTGAACCTATAATCGTTACGATAATCGGATCGGCGCCGTCCAGAATCTGCGGCACGATATATTTAATCATCACTAAAAAAGTCAGCGCCAACGAGATGATGGAACGCAAACCTTTCCAGCGGCCGACCGCAACGATAGCAACGACGAAAACCAAAAACAGCCATAAGATGCTTTTGGTGCGTACATAATCAGTAATATAATACTTATCATTCCCCTGTTCGTCTTTTGAGGCTGTAACCAGCACCTCATCGCCGACCCGATAGATATTGTTAATATTTGCCGTCTGGTCGCCCACGCCCTTGATAAAAATCTCTTTATTTTTAAATTCATTTTCCGTGCCCGTAAGTTTCAGATCTTGTTGCGTACCGCTGGTGCCATCCGGCAAATTAATTACCTGCTGGGACGTCACCTCTGACACACCAGCCTTGAAAATTTTATCAGCGGCGGTATTGTCCTGGGCCCATACGGAAATTGGAGCCAATAAACCACAAAACAAACTAATTATAAAAATTTTTTTCAGCATTTGATGATTATTTGATAAGTATTTTAGCCGAAAGCCAACCAGCCAGGCCGAAATAAGAGCAACAGCCCGATTGCAAGCATCAACAACCCGCCAACCAAATTAGAGTACTTGGTGACCCGCGAGCTGATTGCGGTAACGCGCAGCGAATACATGGCGATCAAAAAAATAACCAGCTGCGGCAAAATATAAAAGAAGACATAAAGCAGTAAGTATAGATAATATTGCAATTTTGACAAGCCCGCCATGGTTAAAATCGGTACATAAACCGCCGGTAAGCCGGCACTGCACAACAACTCAACCAAGTTGATTGAAGCGCCCAGCGCTGCAATACCGATGATGGCAAAAAGCAAGCGCGGATTACCGGCAATCTCCTTAAGCCGTTCTATAATTTTCCTGCGGCGAGCATCATCTTCAATTTTGCAGCCGCCCTTACGGTCAACCCAATACTTTTTCAGATAGAACGCCCCGCTTGCAACCGCAAACAAAGCAATCGCCAGGCGCAGCCAACTCAAATATCCGATAAATAAATAAATATTCAGCCAGGCGGCGAG
>JBAZZV010000029.1 GCA_041658645.1 Candidatus Margulisiibacteriota bacterium | reverse complement strand
ATTTAAAGAACCGGAAGCTGTTCAGGAACTTGTCGTACAAGAGCTGGTCTTTTTGGTCGGCCGTGTGAAGGATAGAGATCTGGAAAAGCTGTTCCCCTTTGATTAAATAGTAATAATCCGCGGCGTAGCCCTGGACCGTCCGCGCCTGGACCAAATGAACGGTCGGCAACCCCGCCAGGCTGACCTCCTGCCCGGCCTTATCCCCAACCAGCTTGTTCGTCCATTGCCAGACATCGGTCCCGGCCGGCGGATGATAAAAGCTGCTCAGATAATGGCTAATGGCGAGGCGCGGCCAGCGCTCCCCTTGCTGATTGTAGGTCACTTCCGGTCCGAGGAACTCGATCATTTCGTTGGCGTTCAGGGCGACGATCTTGCAATCCCCGGGATATTTGACGGTGTAGCCGTACTTTTGGCTGGTATAGGTGCGCCAGCCCTTGTAATCATATTTTGGCTTCCCCGGCACCCGGTTGACCAGCCACCAAACCAGCGCCCCGGCCAGCAGGAGTAAAAGCGCGGCCACCAGTAGTTTGTTTTTCATCAAGGTCATTTTACCATATGCTATACTTATCATGCCATGAAAAAGATCGTGGGGATAATCGGTTACCCGCTCGGCCACAGCCTCTCGCCGGCGATGCATAACGCCGTCTACCAGAAAATGAAGCTCCCTTACGAATATATCCCGTTCGAAGTCGAACCAGATGAGCTGCCGGAGGCTTTGACCGGCCTGCGCGCTCTCCATATCGCCGGGTTCAACGTCACTATCCCGCACAAAGAAACTATCGTCCCGCTGCTGGACGAAGTGACCAAGCTCGCCCAGTTGATCGGTGCCGTCAACACGGTGGAGAACCAGGCCGGCCGGCTGGTCGGCTATAATACCGATGCGCCCGGTTTTATTGAATCACTTCAGGAAGATGCCGGATTTGAACCGGAGGGAAAGAGGGTAGTCATCATCGGGGCCGGCGGCGCCAGCCGGGCGGTCGGAACGATCTTGGCCGAGGTCGGGGTCAAGGGTTTGACCCTCTCCGACTTGATGGACGATAAAGCTAAATTGCTGGCGGAATATTTGGGGACGGCCTTCAACTCCCCCTGCCATCACGCCGCTCTCGATAGCCCGGAGTTACGCGCGGCGATCGCCGCGGCTGACCTCGTCGTTAACACCTCACCGGTCGGGATGTCCCCCCAGGTTGACGCTTCTCCCCTGCCGGCCAAAACTAAATTCAAAAAAGGGGCCCTAGTCTACGATCTCGTCTATAATCCCCGGGAAACCCAGTTGATCAAGATCGCCCAGGCCGCCGGTTGCCGCGTTTGCTCCGGCCTCGGGATGCTGGTCCGCCAGGGAGCGCTCGCCTTCTCACTCTTCACCGGGGAGGAACCGCCGATCGAAGAGATGCGCCTGGCCGCCGAACATGCCCTGCGCCTCCAGCACTGACGAATTTTCGCCGATTTTTATCCGCGCGACGCTCGCCTGCCCTGGCAATAAGATTGCTTATCGGTAAATGTGGAGATCCCAGCATTACTCGATGAGTTGCTAAACAAGGCGGCTGAACTCGGGGCGAGCGACCTGCATCTGGAACCGCGCGAAGAGTTCCTCCGGGTCCGCTTTCGGGTGGACGGCCTCTTGCAGGATGGCCCGCAGATACATAAGGGAAAACAGGGCGCGCTGATCTCCCGGATCAAGGTCCTGGTCAACCTCGACATCGCCGAAAGCCGCCTCCCCCAGGATGGCCGGACCAACCTCAAGCTTGTCCATAACCAGTTCGACCTGCGCGTTTCCACCCTCCCCACGATCCATGGGGAAAAAGTGGTCCTCCGGCTGCTCAACCGGAAACACGCCCACCTCACTTTGGCCGAACTGGGAATGACCACCGAACAGCTGACGGCCTACGGCCAATTGATCAATAAAAAATGCGGCCTGGTTCTGGTAACGGGTCCGACCGGCTCCGGTAAAACGACCACCCTCTACGCCACCCTCTCCCAGCTGAATGCCCGTGAGGTCAACATCATGACGATCGAGGACCCGGTCGAATACCAGCTCCCCGGTATTAACCAGATCCAGGTCAACACCAAATCAGGGCTAACCTTCAGCCGCGGGCTCCGCTCGATCCTCCGCCAAGATCCCGACATTATCATGATCGGCGAGATCCGCGACCTGGAAACCGCCCGAATCGCTCTCCAGTCGGCCTTGACCGGCCATCTGGTCCTGGCTACGCTACACACGAACGACGCCCCATCCGCCGTCACCCGGCTGGTGGAAATGGGGATAGAAAAATACCTGGTTGATGCGACCGTCGGCGGCGTAGTTGCCCAGCGGCTGGTGAGAAAAATTACTCCGGAGGGCTATAAAGGCAGAACGGGTATATATGAGGTTATGGCTGGCTGCGCTCCGCCAGCCGGCATGAAAACATTAAAACAAGACGCCGCCTTGAAAGTCGATCTAGGCATTACTTCCCGGGAGGAAATTGACCGGGTTCTCCCGCGGGAAGATTGAAAAAATCGGCGGCCATTCTCTTAATGGTCTGAAACAGGTTGCTGATCGCCAACTTGGAGTTCAGGCGGCTGCAACCGTTACAGCCGTGGAGCTTAGTTCGAGGAGAACAGCACGTCTTTGTGCTGTCATAGAGGCAGCGCGGACTGGGCCCTCTCAACTGGGCCCGCTCAAGCTGGCCTGGGCCGCTCATCTCTTCAATTCGAAAATCCATTTCCTTTATTTATCGATTTTTCTTTTGCAAAATTGCAAGCGACTTTAGAAACTGCTGGGATATATAGGTAGATCGTGTGCAGGACCGGAGCGCTGATTAAACCCTGCAGCTACTCTTCCGACAAAGTGTTGTAAAATTTCATCCGGATGGAAATCATCACAGGGTAATTCCTCTGGCGTCAG
>JBAZZV010000028.1 GCA_041658645.1 Candidatus Margulisiibacteriota bacterium | reverse complement strand
ATTTGTTGCGGCATGGCCAAGGGCATGATTGACTATATTGATTCCTTGGTTGCTCAACAATTGAGCAAGGAAGAGATCATTAAAAAAACCGCTGAAAAATACGGCGTCGGCGCGGTGATAGAAAAAAAGCGGGCGGAAATCGAGGCGCTTTTGAATAAAGAATCAGGCTCAATCGCTCCGGGGACAAAACTGATTTTTGCGGAAGCGGTAGGCAAAGAAGCGCCGGACTTTACCCTGGAAAATCTGCAAGGCAAAAAAACAAAACTTTCTGATCTTCGCGGCAAGAACGTTGTGCTATTCTTTAATGAAGGCAAGATGTGCTATCCGGCCTGCTGGAACCAGATTGAAGAGTTGGGCAAAGATTCACGCTTTAACAGCGAGCAGGTGGTGGCACTTTCTATTACTCCTGATCAAAAGGAAGACTGGGCGCAAATCGCGGAAAAATTGCCGGCGCTCAAACAAGCCAACATTCTTTTTGACTCCAGTCGCTTGGTTTCTTCGGCCTATAATGTTTTGTCGCTTAAATCATCCATGCACAAAGGCACGTATCCCGGCCACACTTATGTGTTGATTGATAAACAGGGAATTATTCGTTTTACTTATGACGACCCGACCATGGCGATCCAAAACGACCTAATTTACTCTAAAATTAAGTAGCCGCTATGAATCTATTAATCGGCGCCTCGCTGCTTACGGCCTTTCTGGCCGGTTTGGCGGCGCTGTTCGCCCCCTGTTGCATTACCGTGTTGTTGCCGGCCTACTTCGGTTCAGTTTTTCGCCAAAGGAAAGCGGTCTTCTTGATGACTTTTGTGTTTTTTCTGGGTCTTTTGACGGTTTTTCTGCCATTGGGACTTGGCATTGCCGCTCTGGCGCAATTTTTCCAGGCCTACCATAGCCAACTTTATCTTATCGGAGCGGCTTTTTTGCTTTTTACCGGCGGAGCGCTTTTGCTCGGCAAGCGTTTTTCCTTAAAATTTGCTACTCGCGTCAAGGCTCGGGCCAAATTCATTGATCCGGCGGTAACCGTTGACGGAGCCGGATCGGTTTTCAGTCTGGGTATTTTTTCCGGCTTTGCCACGCTTTGCTGCGCTCCGGTGTTGGCGGGAGCGGTGGCGCTTTCAGCTCTGCCCGGCTCGCTTTTTTGGGGCGGAATTTATTCTTTGACCTACGCCCTGGGCATGGTGCTGCCCCTTTTCTTCATCGCCTTTTTTCTTGATAAAATAAATTTCACGGAAAAATTTATTGTTTTTAAAAATAAAATATCTTATAATCTTTTCGGCAGGATTATCAGTTTAAGTATTGCTGAACTCGTGGCCGGCATAACTTTTATCGCCATGGGTCTCTTGATTGTTTATTTGGCCTTGACCGATCAGCTGGCGATGAAAAGTGATAATTTCAATCTGTCGGTTAATTTATTGGCCGCCAGAGCGAATGAAGCTCTGGCCGCTTATTTTGAAAAAGTGCCGGCGGCAATTTGGCTTTTAATAATCGGCCTGCTGGCAGGTCTGATTGTTAAACTCGCCTTATTCAGTTCCTCCAAAAAACAAAATAGCTGATATTATAAAACTCGTTGATTGTTGCTAACCAAACTGCATCAGTCTGAATATATTCATCAGCTTAGCGCTATAAAAATTATGATTAAAAAAAATCTTTATTTGATCGCAGCGGTTTTAATATTTGTTTTCGCCGGCTTGATCTTTTATGGTTATAGAGGTGCGGCAAGCCGGTATTTTATTAATCGAGAAAAAACAAGCGGCCAAGCGGCCAAGCCGGCGGCGACGGAGAAAAAAATCGGCGAAAACGTTAACGGCCCATCAATCAAAGTCAGCCCGGCGTTTTATGATCTGGGCATAGTAATCTACGGAGAGGTAACCAAGCATAAATTCATTGTTGAAAATCTGGGCACCGAACCGCTTAAAATCCTAAAACTCTCAACCTCTTGCGGCTGCACCAAAGCCTTTATTGATGAAGATAAAAAAATCCTCGCCCCGAAGGCAAGCGCGGAAATGCTGGTAACTTTTGATCCGGCGGTGCACAAGGATGATTCTGATTTAGGCGAGTTAACCCGGGTCGTATATATCAACTCCAACGACCCCGTACGGCCGGAGGTGGAAATAGAGCTCAAGGCCAACGTAATTAAAAAATCAAAATAATTATTCACTAATTCAAACCTTATGAAAAATAATGCGGACAAAAGATTATATTATTTGCTTGCCGTTGGCGTTGTCGTTGTCGTCGTCGGCATAATCGCCGGCTTGGCCGGCGAGGGCGATAACAACGGCGGCGGTTCGATTGATGGAAAAACTGCGCAATTAAACTTCGACGAAAAGCGATTTGATTTCGGCCGGGTTTCCATGGCGGACGGAAAGATCAGCCATCGCTTTAAATTCAAAAATGAGGGCGAGGGCGACCTGACGATCGATGATCTCTTCACCTCTTGCATGTGCACTAACGCCGCTTTAATCATTAACGGCAAAAAAGGTCCAAGCTACGGTATGCCCATGGCCGGCCAAGCCGGCATTCCTTTCTGGAACGAACAGCTAAAGCCCGGAGAAGAAGCTGAATTGGAAGTAACCTTTGATCCGAATGCGCACGGTCCTGACGGAACCGGGCCGATCACTCGCGCCATCACCCTTGTCAGTAATGATAGTGGAATAAATAAAAGCAAAACCGACCTGATTATTACCGCGAAGGTGATTAAATAATGTTGAATACTGCATGGACACAAACTTTAAAAATAATTTATATAAATCAGTTGTCGCCGGTTTGCTGGGCATTTTAGGAATAAGCTTGACCTATTGGCTGATACTCTTTTTAGTGACCAAGGATCCGGCTCACCCCTTACAGCAATTTGTTTCTTATAAATATTGGATGTCCGCTCTGATCGCCGGCTTTGG
This sequence comes from Candidatus Margulisiibacteriota bacterium, assembly GCA_041658645.1. NCBI lineage: Bacteria > Bacillati > Candidatus Margulisiibacteriota > Candidatus Margulisiibacteriota bacterium. The sequence goes on along the minus strand of JBAZZV010000028.1, from coordinate 305 downwards.
CGTTCAGGTCGGTCTATATCGGTATTCCAAGCTGATTCATCGCGCCGCAACAGCTTCGGCCAAATCAAGCATGGCGGCCAGCGCCGGAGTATCAACCACCGCCATGATCGCTTGCTGCGCTCATCACGTGGTGGACATTTTGCCCTTGCTCGGGCTTTCAGCCGCCGCCCTGATTTTGAGCAAATACCAAGTTTATTTTTTACTGCTAGGCATACTTTCCAACCTGCTGGGCATTGGCTTGATGATATATTATATTAAATTTAAAAAATAAATTTATGAAAAAAGCAATTATTATTTTTATAAGC
>JBAZZV010000027.1 GCA_041658645.1 Candidatus Margulisiibacteriota bacterium | reverse complement strand
GGTTCTTCACATTGGTTGTCGTGCTGGTTGTAGGCCATTTGGCAGACGCTTGCGCTCTGTGTAAGATTGCACTGAAGCTGCTCCTCGGTTTCCATGGACGGGCATGAGTTATTGTGCGATTCTACCACCGCCTGGCTGGAGCCGGCAATTAAAATGAAAGAAAACAACATCACTAAAGGCAATAAGCTGCTGACCAGCACCTTAGTGGTGAAAGTGTTGAATTTTGGCAAATATTCATCGTCCAACAGTTTGTTTATTCGGGCGTCAGTAGAACTTAAAAAAGATATTGCTAAGGTATTGCCGTCGACCGACCGCTGGTCAAGCTTAATCGCCTTGGCGATCGCCCTGGCCAAAGGAGCCTTATTTAAAAAACCGCCGGTGGCCCTTTCGTCAGCGGTTAATTCCGACAAGATCAGATATTTATCCGCCAACAGCTTCAAGCCCGGAATAAAAAACAAGATAGCTGAAATCAGTTTGATAATAAAGATTTTAAGCGGTTCATAGTTGAGCAGGTGCTGCTTTTCGTGCAGTAATACCGCCTTCAATTCATCCGGCGCGAGCATCTTGACCAGACCGGAGGAGATGCAAATTTTCGGCCGCCTGAAGCCGAAGCAGAATACGTTGGCGCTCGCGTCATTAATTTCAATCAGCCTGTTCTCCAGGCCAAGTTGTTTGGCCGCCTGGGTCAGTTTTTCGGCAGGCTCAATTCTTCTGCCTTCAGTTTTCAAGCCGACGTATTTTTTGGTGAGTATAAAATAATTCGCGGTTTTTTTTATGATGAAAGCGATAAAGGTCAGCGATCCCAGGCTCAATAAGATTAAAAAGCTTAAGAAATAGGGGTGGTGATAAAATGACAGATGGTCGGTGCAGCCGCAAATTGCCGCAAGTTTGCCGGATAGGATTTTCGCGAAAACGACCATGCGAGTCGCTAAGATATAACCAAGTGAGAAAAAAACAAGCAAAAACAGCGATCCCGCCCAAATGATTTGGGTAAACACAACCTTGCTTCTTGTTTGCAGTCCGCTGGACATGGATTTATTTAACTTCTTTAAGTTTGTTTAGCAGGCCGGCTAGTTCTTTTTTATTTTTTTTACCGATGACATCAATCAATTGCGCTATTGCCACGCCGCCATAATCATTGATCAGATTATTGATGACATTTTTGGAGATAGACGCGGAAAAAGCTTCTTTGTTTTGGATCGGCGTGTAAATGTAAGCATTATTTTCATCCAGCCTTCTTTTTAATATGCCTTTTTCAAAAAGCCGGCTCATAACAGTCATCACCGTGGTATAGGCGATTTTCTTTTTCTTTCTGAGGACAAACAAAACCTGGCGGACCGAGGCGGCCCCAAGCCGCCAAAGTTCTTCCATAATAGCCATTTCCAGTTTTGCCAGTCCGATAATTTCTCTTTTTTTCATTTTGATATTTTTATTACTACGCATCATAGTACATTAAATAATAAGAAATTGCAAATTTTAAAACTCCCGCCGGTATGGCGGGAGTTTTAAAAGTTATCTAAAAAAATTTTTAGAGCAATGGTTTGATCATCGAGTCAATCTGTTCAAATGGTACCGCGCCAGGAATTGTTGTGCCGTTAATGAAGCTACCGGGGGTGCCGCGCACCCCATAGGCCTGGCCCTGTTGGAGATCAGCATTTACTTTGTTTGCGTATTTTTCGCTTGAAAGGCAGCTGTCAAATTTTTTGGCATCCAGCTTAAGGTTTTTTGCGGCAGTAGATAAATAAGCATCATTCAGGCGGGTTTGATTAGCGAAAATTTCATCGGTATATTCCCAGAACTTATTTTGCTCTCCAGCGCATTCGGCCGCCATGGCAGCTTTTTTAGCATAGGGATGGATTGATTCCAGCGGAAAGTGTTTGAAAACCCAGCGTACTTGAGTCGGGTATTTGGCCATCACCTGTTTCATTGTCTCGTGAAAGCGGACGCAGAAGGGGCACTGGTAGTCGGAAAATTCAACGATGGTTATTTTAGCGTTCTTATTGCCGCGAATGTGGTCGGTTGCGGCCACCTTAACGTCAACCTTGCCGGCTGCATCGGGTTGCGCCGCCGCGCTTGGCTGATTACCCGCGCTTGGTTGGTTGTTGTCCGCCACCACGCCGGAGTCATCGCCGTTATTTTCTAGCCAGCCGCCGCCGGCCAATTCTTTTTTTACAAACAAGCCGCCGAAGATGATAAAACCGATAGTTGAAACAATCGCCACACCGCTGATCAAGCCGAGCACAAAACTTGATTTGGAGCGAATGTATTTATCCATTAGCATAGTTTTAGTTAGTTACCGCCGAAAGAGCGGAAGTTAATTAATAGAAAAATTATAGCGTAATTAAATTAAAAAATAAAGGCTTATTTTTTGTAAGCGCATTTTTCACAATACTCAATCCAGGGCTCCTCTTTTAAATTCTCTTCTTTGATAATCGCGCCACATTCAATGCAGCGACCAAAAGTGCCATTGCCCATGCGGCCTAAAGCATCGTTAACCCGTTCTAGCGACTTGCGATAAATTTTTAAAAGAGATTCCTCGGTAATGTCTTCGGTGGCGTCATTAGCCAAGTCTTCGGGGCTAGGATTATCCACCATTTCCTCCGGCCTGGTCAGCCGGTCAATCTCTGCCTCTTGCTCCACCTGCTCTTGCTCAAGTTTATTTTTTATCTCAGCTAAAAAAGCTTCGCTGTACATGGTTTTTTAAAATTATCGCCGAATCAGCCTCGGCCATGATATTATTAATGTAAAAATAAGTTCTAGGTTATTTTAGCATATTATTTGATTTAGACAAGCGGGCGACCGACACATCATCAACAATCAACGCTGATAGATAAAAATTTGGGCGGAGCTTGGGGTGGGTTGATCTATCACTAACGGTTGCCAGCCCGCGATAGCGAAGCTGTAGGAAATTACTTTGGCGCCCGGCGCGAGCTCCCGCTCCAGCTTCGGCTTTAATTTGTCCGTTAGTTTGTCCGGAATGCCAAAAACATAAATTACTGATGCCTCGGAAAGGTCAGTTGTAAAAAGATTGCGGCAGCGGATAGAAAGATTTTTTTGCCCAGCCATCAGTTGGCGGAGTTTACTTAATAGATAAAAAGGCCAGGCCAATTCAAGACCGATTACTTTGGCCGGTGAATGTTTGGCCAAATAAGCGGCCACCCGGCCGTTACCGCAGCCAAGTTCATAAACCAGATCATTTTTTTG
>JBAZZV010000026.1 GCA_041658645.1 Candidatus Margulisiibacteriota bacterium | reverse complement strand
CGGGTCACCTCGCCTTTCGCGTAATTAATTGGTAGATCAAATTTTTTACTGATCAGATCGATTATTTCATTGATCGCGAGCTTTTGGCAGGCCAAGACAAAGATGTCGATCCCGTAATTGTAGAGAAAATGGCTTTCTCTGGTTAAGATATTATATAAGAATCCCGTTCTCATTTTATCTGCCTTTATTATTTTAGGCTTATCATTATTAAAATATTTACTTAGTATCTGTTCTGCCTCACGCAGGTCATATTGGAACTCGCCATAAATAGTCCCGGCTGTTAATAAATATGTGTTTTCTTTTCCAGGCGTGCCCTGCCCGCGTCTTGATAGCTTCCTTTCATTTGAACCGCGTTTTCTGACTTTGTCCATCTGGCCCCATTTTGTTTTATAAAGAAAATAATGTCCTCTTGTTCTTAAAGGCAAAGAAAGTTCTTTTGGCGCCTCCCTCTGAAATTTCTCTACTCGAGCCTGCGACATGCCGGCAGTCACTTCATAATCATGAGACACCTTCAGATCTTCGTTCTTACTATTAGGCTTAATTCTACCTATTTTATATTTTTCGGGGCTGACGAAGACCTTGGAACCTTCTTCCAGGATAAAATTTTGTTCCACAACGACCCAGCCGATGTTCCTTTTGTTTTTTTCAATAAAAGCCAGCGTACCTTTCGCTTCCTTTATTGTCTCGCTGGGGAAGCCAAGAAAAGCCATTAAAAACGTATCGATGCCGGCCTTCTTGCATCCCCGCAATATCTTTTCTATCGTTTTTATCCGCGTGCCTTTTTCCATTAAATTCAATATTCTCTGGCTGCCTGATTCCAGGCCAAACCAGATAAACCGGCAACCGGCCTTAGACATTTTAGCCAGCAGCTCGGGGCTCAATGCCTCATCAAACCTTGCCATGCAACTCCAGAAAATCTTAATATCCTCACGTAAAATAGCATTCGATAATTGTTCCAATATCCTGGGGTGGACCGCTTCATCCACGAATATGAAATATCGCGCATTATATTTAGCGATCAACACTTTTAGGTCGTCGATAACCATTTCAACGTTCCTGACGCTGAACGGAGCCAGATAACCGCGATAATGGGTGCAAAATGCGCATTTTCTCCAATAGCAACTCCTGGTGGTTAAGATCGGCAGCATGACATGAGGAGAAAAGTAGCTTTCTAACGGCAAACCTTCAAAATCCGGCGTCGGCAGATCCCGGGCCTTGAGCGTCGAATCCAGTTTGTTCACACGAATTTGACCGTTCGCTTTATAGATCAAATTCGGCACATTTTCCAGGCTTTTATTTTGTTCCAGCGCCTCGGCCAATCTCAACAACGGGATCTCTCCATCGTAGACCACAAAACTATCGCCATATTCATTAATTGATTTATTCTGTGCAATTTTATCGGCCAGGGCCGAAATAAAACTCCCACCAATGGTAACGTGGATATTTTTGTTTTTGCCTTTTATAATTTTTGCCAGTGTTAAAGCCGGGACTATTTGTTCCATATATGAGACTGATATCCCTATCAGCTTGAAATCTTCATTTAATATATCTGTTAAGATCCCTTGATAATATTCTTTGAATATATTGCCCTGATCGTTTTCAATGCATTTTTTCAGCTTTTTTGTCGATTCCCAGGCATTAGATATAATATTTTCATATTTTGAAGTGGAAAAGGTTATTGGATAGTATTCCATTGAGACAATGAATAAAGCCGCATCCAGGACCTTAAACGCCCACTGATATTTCCCTATATCATAAAATTCTTCCTGGTCATGTACGATGCGTTTGGCTTCGCCTAAATTGGCAACAATATACGGGTAAACCATATCCGCCCGGGATAAATTATAATATTCGTCAATTTTCTTAATTGTTTTTAGGGGCTGACCTGACTTTTCAAATGCCTTCAGCCTGTCTTTTATTTGATTAATAGAGTTTTTAAGCCTACCTTCATCTAGAAAATAATTGTAAGCTTCAATACTTAGGTCTCTTTGAACGACCTCATGTCCATTTTGTTTTAAAAAAGCGGTTAATGACGGCACGCCGAGGACCGGCTGGGCAGGTTCGCATCGAGGCGGAACAAGCAACAATATTTTCACGCCCGCGCGCCGCTTCTTTGGGCTGAATCCCTTATCATATAAAGAATTGTAGCATTTCCCGATTAGTTTTTGAATGGAGCCTGCCCGTTTTTATTGCCCAACCACACGAAAAGCGTTATACTTTGTCTTACATGCGCGATAGACTAAGGCTACTTTTCGTTTATACCAAATTGCTTTTACCTTATTGGGATAAAAGTCTCGTTTCTTTGCTTTCGGTCGGCATCTTGGTCATCTTTGGCATGGCCAATCCTCTGATCACCAAGGTTTTGATCGATTACGCTTATCCCAACAAAGACCTGTTCCTGCTCAGCTTCCTGGTCCTGTTCCGAATATTGATCTTTATTTTTGACACTTTCTTTTCCGACATTTCCAGTTATATGGATACTTTTATCCACCAGACGCTCTCCATCGATCTTAGAAAGAAATTTTTCACCCGCCTGCTCCGCTTGCCGCTCGGCTTCCATTACGAGAAACAGGTCGGCGACCTGATGGTCAGGGTCACCGACGATATCGACGTCATCGTCGATTCGGTGGCCGAATTGATCCCCGTGGTGATCAAGACCCTGCTGCAACTCGCCTCTCTCCTGGTCATCTGTTTGCTGATCGATTGGAATTTGACCCTGCTCGCCCTGGTCGGTATCCCGATCTATTTCATCCAGACAAAATTCTTCGCCCAGAGATTCGAGGACGTTCAGACAAAATCCCAGAAAAAAGAGTCGGAAATCTACACGTTCTATCAGGAAAAAATGAGCAACGTCAAGACGATCAAGTCTTTTAACCAGGAGATCTATGAGACCGACCGGCTGATCGATAAACTCAAAGGCATGTTCGCCCTCGTCAGGGAAAATCTCTTCCTGGGCCTGATCAACTCCTTTTTTGATTCCATTCTGATCACCGTCTGGACCAGTTTTCTGGCCTGGTACGCCGGTTACCGCGTCATCACCGGACAGATCACTATCGGTGAGATCATGGCCATCCTGGTCTATCTCGGCCAGATCCACCAGCCGATCATGGATTTCGGGTCGCTTTATAAAGCCCTGAACAGGAGCTTTGTTTCTATTAAACGGGTTAACGATATCTTGGAAGAAAAACCTGAAGCGTACAAAGAATCGCGCACCTTCGTCCTGTTCCAGATCGAAGGCAAGATCAAATTCGACAAAGTCAGTTTTAAATACCAGAATTCGGATGAATACACGCTTAAGGACGTCTCACTGCTGGCCAATCCCGGAGAGATCACGGCGGTTTGCGGGGCCAGCGGCGCGGG
>JBAZZV010000025.1 GCA_041658645.1 Candidatus Margulisiibacteriota bacterium | reverse complement strand
TCGCTTGATTTTTTATACTTAGCCACCAGTTTGGCCGGAGCCACCTCATCGCCGAAACCGAAAATCACCGCGATCTGGCCGGTCAGCTTTCTTAAGTTAAGACCTTCAAACTTCGCTTTTTTGAACGCCAATTCCAACAGCGTTTTTTTGGCGACAAAATATTCGCCCGACTGCTGCTTCAGCTCTTTTCGCAAGGCCTCGTTCTCTTTAACCGGCAGTCCGTTGAAGCTGGCAAAAACGACTGACTTGGACCTGGCAATTTTTTCGTTTAAAATTTCCAAAGTTTGCAACTTCTGTTTTTTTGATTTAGGCATATTGATTTATTGATAATTTATTAAAAATAAAAAATCTGCGGCATAACCACAGACATTGCTAATCAAGAATTTGTTAAAGCTAAAACCTAAAAGCTAAAACCTAAAACCTGATTCCGCCTCGGCAGGAAATTATGCCAGATTATGAATCCGGCACCTGCTGTCTGTGGCATATATTAAATTTATCTTAACAGATTTACCTGAATTGTCAAGGCTGGCCGCTGGTAGCATGTCATATTAATAATTGTTATAGGTATTATCCGATTGCCTTTCAATCGCCAAAATATAATATTGGCCATTATCTTGTTTTTTGAAAATAACCCTTAATTTTCCTTTTCTGACGCGAAAAATATTGTCGCAATTTTTCAGTTTTTTAAAATCCAGCCCAGATAAAGAGCTCTTCTTTATTTTTAGTAAGATATTCTTTACTAACGTCCTTTCTTTAAGCGATAAATTTTGCAGCGCCTTGGCAACCTTATCCATATTATTACAAAGCAGCCAAAAGCGCGTTTATATCAACACCGCCTCTTTTTATCTTGGTAAAATTGACCGCTTCTTCCCAGCTGTCGTCGTCATCTATCGGAGTTATCTTGAAAAGCGGCTTGCTTTGTTTCAGGACAATAAAAGATTTTCCGGCCTTGACTTGGCTGGCGTATTTTTCCATATTTAGCCGTAAGTCTTTTAGAGCGATTAAATTTTCCATATAGTCAGTTTAATTAATAAGGTTATCTTTAGTTTAACAAAAGATAAACCTGGTGTCAAGGCGAATTATTTTTACCTCACCCCGATAAAACTACCTCACCCCGACCCTCTCCTGCAAAGGAGAGGGAGGAACTACCCCCCCCCTCTCCCTCTCGGGAGAGGGGGGGGGTGAGGGTATGGCTTTCCCCTTCTCCTGCAAAGGAGAGGGAGACAAAGGGGTCTATTGTTTTATCTGCCTTCCTGATAATTAAATACCGGCCCCACGGTCAAAATCTTTTTATCCGGCAGAGCGACCACCACTACTAACAATTTCACGCCGGCAATGCTTTCTTTGATGCTTTTGTTTTTAAACTGCAGGTTCAGGCTTTTGGCGCCGGCTTTAACCACCATGGTGTTGCGAATCAACTCGCCAAGCACCAATTGATCGTTTTCGTCCAACGGCTCCTGATTCAATTCTTTCTTGACAATCGCCTTGATTTTATCCAAATACTCAACCAATTCATTGAGTTTTTTACTGGTAAAGCCGGCATTGGCGCCCAGCTTCAGAGCCGAAAACATCTGCTCCAGCATCTTGCTATTCGCCGACAGTTCATTAACCAGCACCAGATTCGGTTCAATGTAGCCGCTCAATTTATAGCGCTCGCCAAAACCTCCGGTTTCAAATGAGCCGACGCCGAAACTGTCAGCCGGCAAACCGAGATTAACCCAGGCGCCAAGCGCGGTGTTTACTTCCTTTGCCTGCCAAGCCGCGGGTGAAACATAAGTGGGGAGCGTTTTAAGATTAGCCTCAAGCAGATTCTTTTTGATAATATCCAGGGTGGTCCAATAATTATTCTCATGCCAATCATAAACGTTAAACTTGCCAAGCGCCTGCTTGATTTCCTGGCTTTGAGCCTGGTAGTTTCGGTAGTTGCTGTTCGTGGTAAAATATACATCTTGCGCTGATAGCGGTTTGAATAAATTAATGACATCCAAGCCGATGATGGTGCAGCGTTCAATTTTCTTTTCTCTGCCGACCGCGCAACCGGAAAGCGGCAGACCGGCTTCAGGATGGAAGCGATCGTAGGGACCAAGATAGCCGCCCGCGCTCGCGCCGGTCAGTTTTCCGCCGATGTAATCGTTCGGCCAAAAATTTTCCTGGAGCAAACGCATCCCGATTTTTGGCAAGTTTCTTGTATCAGCACGATCCAGGCCGCCTACTATGCTCCCGAAATTATAACCTTTTTGAATCTCGTCGGCCAGTTTTTCCGCCGCCGCCATGGCGCGTTCAAATGAAGGCTGGCCGCCGGGCCCGGAAAAAATCAATTCCGGATTATAAGCTTCGTCGTAGGCGCTCTTTAATACTTCCTGATAATTCAAGTAGGTCAGTTCCTTTCTGATTCCCTGAAAAAAAGCCAGAATCTTATAAACTTTTGCCCAATAATTTTTTAACTCCTGATTATCGGCAAAATCGCGCGTAATCAAACTGGCGGCGATAAAATTTATCAGCCAATCATTTTTATCCAAAGCGCAATCCGGACAGCTCTCGCTCTGATAATAAAGCGGGAATGGCGATTTCAGCCAGTTCGCCGCCAAATAAAAATTGCGCAATTTTGGATTAGCCAGGTAAGCTGGCGGAACCGAGAATTCACTGTAGTTTTTTTGATAAAGAAAAATCGGCGACTTTTCCTCCCCGCTGGCGCGCGCAATCAACGTTGTTTCTTTTGCCACCTCATCCGCCAAATAATCAGGCGTGGTAAAATCAAAATCCGCCGCTTCCTTGATTGAAAATTTTGCTGCATCACTTTTATTAAGTTCATTGATCTGCTTGGGCTGCGGTTTTAACAGCTCCAAACTGACGGCCCAAAAAGCCGCTTCCAAGCGTTCGGCTTCAAGCACCGGATCATTGACCGCGCCGACCAGATCGCGCCGCTTTTTATAGCGCGTATTCGCGAGATCAAAAAAACTTTTGCTGATAGTCCAAACATCCTGATAAAAAACATTGCTTTCAATTTCCTTATAAGTTTCCTTGAGATTGTTTTGATAATAATACAGCAAAAAATCACCGCTGATAAACTGCGGTATCTCTTTTTTTGCCAGCAACTCAAAAATTTTGTAAAAATCATCGGCTTCGGCGGCGTATTGATTATCAAGCAGGACAAAACCGTCGCGATTTATCTTATCTAACGACTTATCCAGGTCAAGCTTGCGGGAAACATCATAATAATTTGCCAAATCGGTTTTGGCGAAGAGCGGCAACTTTGTTTCAAGGGCCTTCGGTTTAAAGTCGTTCGCCTCCGCTTTATAAAATTGAGCAAAAGCCAAATTTTCGGCTTTAAGCTCCTCCTCGGTCAGCCTGCGGCCATCAACTATTATGCCAGCCCCGTCCGCCAAGCCGCCCGGCAGAGTTGAGGTTGATATCTGTGTTATCGGGGTGGAGGTTGTTGCCTGTTCCGGCGCCGAAGGGGCAACCGGCGCTTTTTTCCTAAAAATCAGCCAAATGCCCGCGACAATAAATAGCGCGGTAATAAGTGCGGCAAGCAAAACCAACGCGGTCTTATTGCCGTCAGGTTTTTGCGGCGCAGAACTGTTAAAATGATAACTTGCCGGTTTTAAATTCGGTTGTGCCTGATCTTCAAACAT
>JBAZZV010000024.1 GCA_041658645.1 Candidatus Margulisiibacteriota bacterium | reverse complement strand
CGCCAAAAGAAAGAACTGAAAATCGCTCCGTCAAAACTCATCAGTTTCAGCGAAGTAAGCGGTGAGGGTTTGAAACGGCTCGCGATCGGCGTCGGGGAGCTTGATCGCGTACTCGGCGGCGGGATTGTGCCGGGTTCGCTCATTCTCTTGGGCGGCGAGCCGGGCATCGGCAAGTCAACTTTAGTCGCGCAAATCGCCGGCCGGCTGGCCGCGGCAGAGGCAGTGGTTTATGTCTCCGGCGAGGAATCAGCCGAACAGATCCGCTCCCGGCTGGAGCGGTTAAAAATTGATCTTTCCAAACTGAAATTTTTGAGTGAAACCAACGCGGAAAAAATTGTTGCCACGCTGGAGACTGCGCGTCCCAGGCTGGTTATCATTGATTCAATCCAGACCGTTTATAGCTCGTTCGCCCAAGGCGAAGCCGGCGGTATCAGCCAGATTCGCGCCTCGGCAGTCAAATTCCTGGAGCTGGCCAAAAAAAATAACATTGCCATAATTCTGATCGGCCACATCACCAAGGACGGCGCGCTGGCCGGTCCGAAGAGTTTGGAACATATCGTAGATACGGTGCTCTACTTGGAAATAGAAAATAACCACGAGTATCGCATCCTGCGCGCGACTAAAAATCGTTTCGGTTCGGTGAACGAGATCGGAGTTTTTGAGATGACGGGCACGGGCTTTAGAGAAATTGCCGATGCGGGTTCGGTTTTTTTGGAAACAGATGAGGTGGCGGTCGCAGGTTCAGCGATCAGCGCGATTATTGAGGGCACCCGGCCGTTTTTGGTTGAGGTGCAGGCGCTCGTTTCTAAGACGGTTTTTGGCTATCCTCAGCGTAAGACATCCGGCTTTGATCTGAATCGCCTACAGGTGCTTACGGCGGTGTTGACGAAGCGGGCAAAGATTAACCTGATGAATCAGGATATTATTCTTAATCTGGTGGGTGGACTGAAAATAAATGATCCGGCACTTGATCTTGCTGCCTGTTTCGCCATCGCCTCTTCCCTTTCCAATGTGGCCATCAGCCGGCAGACCCTGATTCTGGGCGAGGTCGGACTCGGCGGCGAGCTGCGCAATGTTTCCCGCCTGGAAGAACGATTGAAGGAAGCGGCTAAGCTTGGTTTCAAAAAAGCGCTTATCCCGGCAGCGAGCCAGCCTAAAGCCGATGGACTAAAAATCAGCAAAATAAAAAATGTTTCAGAAATCGTGAAACATTTAGAGTAGGCGTTGATCGTTTCCCCCTCTCCTAGCCAGGAGACCCGCCTGCCTCGCTTGCGCAAGCATTGCGGGCAGGGGGTCGGGGTGAGGTTGGTGCTGTCAGACAATCATTCCAAGTGAATTTTCTCCAGCAGTGGTCGGACGAGCGCTTTAAGCTCCGGCCATTTTTTTAATTCACTGTCTTGATCAATCAAGGCAAGTGCCGCCTCGCGTGCCTCCTTCATTAATTCATAATCAAACAAAGTGGCAATTTTCAATTCCGGAAAGCCGGATTGCTCCGTGCCGAAAAGCTGGCCCGCTCCCCGAAATTTCAGATCCATTTTAGCCAATTCAAATCCGTCAAAATGGTTAACCAGCGTTTCCAGCCTGGCAAGGCTAGCCGGCGCCGCGCTTTCGCTGAAGAGAAAACAATAAGACTGATGAACGCTCCTGCCCACCCGGCCGCGGAACTGATGAAGTTGGGCCAGGCCGAACCGCTCCGCGCCTTCAATAATCATTACGCTGGCATTCGGCACATCCACCCCGACCTCCACCACCGAGGTGGAAACCAGAATCTTGATTTTATTTTCCAAAAATTCCCTCATCACTTTTTCTTTTTCCGCCGCCTTCATTTTGCCATGTAAAATACCGATTTTTAAATCAGGAAATATTTGCTTATCCAGCCGTTCATACTCCTGCTTTACTGCTTTAACACCCAAACGGTCAGAAAAATCAATCAGCGGGCAGATCACAAAAACCTGCCGTCCGCCCATAATCTGCTCGCGGATAAATTTATAGGCCGCCGCCCTCTTGTCCTCGGCAACAATTTTGGTCAGTATTTTTTTACGCCCCAGCGGCGATTCTTTGATAACAGAAATATCCAAATCTCCATAAATCCCCAATGCCAAGCTTCGCGGAATGGGCGTGGCAGTCAGAGACAACAGATGCGGACTGTACACTGACTCACGCGGACTGGACGCGGACTTAACACCGACTGATCTAAATTGTTTAGAGTTGATAATGCGTTCAAAATGCACATCTGTATTGGAAAAATTTACTAAAAGGGCTAATTCATAATTAGTCCCTTTTAAATAACTCCAAACTTGCTCCTTTTCAATTTTCCCCACAAAAGGCAATTTTTTTATTTCCACTATAATTTTATCGTTTATAACAAAATCGGGTTGATAAATTCCGACTTTTTTATCATTATATTTAATGTCAATCCTTTTTTCTCTATCAAATTTTAAATTTATTTTTTTAAACTCTTCTTCCAGAGCTCCTTGATATACTTTTTCCTTATGTCCAAGCCCTAAATTTTTCTTAACCTCAAATACCGCGCCCCTAATCTTATAGGTTAATTCTTCATATAATAATTCGTTCTTCTTTGTCCCGTCCGTGCTGGTCTTCGTAAAGTCCGCATTAGTCCGCGTTAAGAGCTTCGCTCGTTGCTCGACGCCGAATCGGTGCTGTTCATCAATCACCGCCAGCGCCAAGTTTCTGAACTCAATCTTATCTTGAATCAACGCGTGTGTGCCAATAACAATATCACTATTTTTTATTATATAGTCTTTGTTACCCTCACTGTTTTTTTTCCTGTCCGCCTTGGTCTGTGTAAAGTCAACGTCAGTCCGCGTCTCGTCCGTATTAGTCCGCGTAGTAGTGTCCGCGTCAGTCCGCATCTCGTCCGTATTAGTCCGCGTAGTAGTGTCCGCGTCAGTCCGCATCTCGTCCGCATTAGTCCGCGTCTGCCCTCGCGTCACCAATCCAATCTTAATATCATTGCCGGCAAATAATTTAGTCAGAGTGTTAAAATGCTGGCTTGCCAGAATTTCGGTCGGTGCCAAGAGTACCGCCTGCTTGCCGGCCAGCGCCACATTCAAGAGAGCCAACGCGGCCACTACCGTCTTGCCGCTGCCGACATCGCCTTCCAGGAGACGGGACATCGGTCGTGCTCGTTCCAAGTCGCGCAAAATCGCCCAGGCCGTCTTGCGCTGGTCATTGGTCAATTTAAAATTTAGTCGTCCGACAAATTTTTTGGTTGCCTCCTCCTGAAAAGGGATCGGGACGGCTTGCGCATCAGCGAGCTCTCTTCGCACCAGTTGTGATTGCAGTTGCAGTAAAATCAACTCGTTAAAAGCAATTCTTCGCCTGGCAGTCTCCGCTTCGGCTAAAGTTTTTGGAAAATGGATCTTTTTTACCGCATCAGTATAAGACGATAGCTTATGTTTTTTTCTTATCTCCTCCGGTAGCCAATCTTTTAACTCTTCCGCCAGTTTAATAATCTGACTCAAAAAAAACCGCAGCTGCTTTTGCGTCAAGCCTTCCGTCAGGTGGTAGTTCGGCACCAAGCCTTGCGTATGAACCGCCGCGGAATCTGTCAGGCGTTCGTAACTTGGCGCCGAAAAATACGGCCCGCTAACATCTTCCTCCACCTTGCCGGCGATTGAAATCAGATCGCCTTCTTTTAAATTTTTCCCGATATAAGGCTGATTGAACCAGATTACTTTAACCGACGAATCGCCATCATTTATCAGCGCTTCGGTAATATGCATCCGTCGCCGGAAACTCCTCTTGTTCTGTATAAGTTCTAACCGCCCGACCACATT
>JBAZZV010000023.1 GCA_041658645.1 Candidatus Margulisiibacteriota bacterium | reverse complement strand
TGTGTAAAATCAGGGCGGATGAGTTTAAAAGGGCGTTGGCGCAGGTGGTTTTTGCAGCCGCAACCAGCGATACCCGGTTGGAGTTGGCGGGGGTCTTGTTTTTATTCAACGATAAAGAGCTGGTGTTAGCGGCAACGGACAGTTTTCGGTTGACGGAAAAAAAACTGAAGAACTTAAGCTTGACCGGTGATTTGGCCAACAAAAGATTTATCGTACCGACTAAGACCTTGCAAGAGGTGATTAGAATCTTGTCCGGCGGCAGAGATGGTGAGGCGGGCGATGAGATGGAGATTTATTTCAGTGAAAATCAGGTGTTGTTCGTTTATGGAACAACCGAGCTGGTTTCGCGGTTGATTGAGGGCAACTATCCTGACTACCAGCAAATAATCCCCGCGCAAAACAAAACTAAGGCGACTGTAAAGGTAGAAGAGTTGGTGCGAGCGGTTAAAGCCTCGTCCCTGTTTTCTAAGACGGGCATCAATGATGTAAATCTGGATTTTCCAAAAAATAAAACTAAGATGATGATTTCTGCCGCTTCAGGCCAGTCCGGAGAAAATATGGCCGAGGTGGAGGCGAAAATCAGCGGAGATGATAATTCTGTGGTGCTCAATTATCGTTACTTGTTGGATGGTTTAAATAATTTAAATGAACCATCGGCGGTGGTGATGATGGTGGACGGCAATACGCCCTGTATTGTCCGACCGGAGCTGGATGACAGTTATTTGTATATTATTATGCCGATTAAGCAGTAACTCTATGGCTCAGATTGTTTGGGATAATTCATTTAGTGTCGGAGTAAAGCTGATTGACGCTCAACACAAAAAGCTTTTTTCTATTTTGAATGAATTGGAGCTGGCGGTAAACAGTCGACGGGACGAAGACCCCGCTTTGTTAGAAAATATTGTGTATGCTTTACACGCCTATGTAGATTTTCATTTTGGAGAAGAAGAAAAATATTTTCAAAAATTTAATTATCAGGAAGCCGACCCACATCAGGCTGAACACAGGACTTACGAAGAAAAAATACAAGAATTTCATAAAAATTATTTGTCTAGTAAGGCGGGGCTTGCGCGTGAAATATTAACTTTTCTGCAAAACTGGATTCAAGGGCATATTAAAACAATAGATAAAAAATATACTAAATGTTTTAATGATCACGGATTGATTTAGTCTTTATAAAATTGAAAACGCTGCCAAGGCGCCTTGGTAGCGTTTTTTATAATCGTTTAACAAGCCGACAAAAAACATTATTGAACAGTCAGGCTCCGTTCCTCGGTTTTGGCGGTGTGGCCGTACCAGTCAAACGCCTCGGCCCAGAAAGTAATTTGGCCCTTGGGCGGAGTTTTTTTCCAGTAGCCGTTGGCGGTCACGCCCTCAATCGGCGCGATGGTCGCGGCGACCGCGCTGTCCGTGGAGGTGCCGGCGCGATAGTAGACAACAATTTTTGCGAGGCGAGGCTGGCTGAAAATTTCAAATTTTAATTCCAGCGGAAAGTCAATTTTATTAACCGCCAAACCATTGGTGGGTTGGGTTAAGCTGAAATTGATCGGTTCGTCAGTTGATCCAACCCTCGAGCTTTGCAGATTAAAACTTATTTTTTGTTCGGAGCAATTATCAACATCATCACACACCCGGACCGTCAGATCGTGGTAGCCGCCGGTTAAGAAAGACAGGTTTTTTTCCATGCCGAAGGGGTAGCTTGAGTTGACGAAATAGAGATTGCCGTCAAGATAATATTCGACGCGGCCAAGGCCGCGCGGCGCTGAGCCGTTGATACGGACTATAAGATTTTCGTTGACGGCTTGGCTGGCCAGCGGTTCTTCGATGGTGAAGGTCGGCTGATTTTCTTTTTTGTGGACATTGTCGTATGCGGTGGGCGGGGTGCCGGTGGCGGAGGTGCTGGAGCCGTGTTTTTTCAGCCAGCCCGCAACGGCATTTTCCCACAGAGCGAATTGCGGATCGTCAGCTGGGTTGGTTGGTGCCGGGCCGCGCGGGTCGTCTTTGTTGATATAATATAGAATATCGTGCGGGGCGGAAAATAATTTTTCTTCAATAAACGAGGGCGGGGTCAGGTCAGTGGCTATAAGGCCTGAGGCGCGGTCAATTTTAACAAGTCGCCCACCCGAGGTGTCGCCGTCAAGCACCGGTTTGCCGGTAATAATCGGCTCGGGCGCGGTGAAAGATTCAACCGACGAGTTGGCGAGCGCTCTGGCCATATAATCGCGCCAGATTGGCGCTGCCACCACGGAGCCGTCCGCGCCCCTTTTCATGGAGGTGAAGTCGTTGTTGCCCACCCAGACGCCGGTCACGAGCGATGGCGTAAAGCCGATGGTCCAGGCGTCTTTATAGTCGTTGGTGGTGCCGGTTTTGGCGGCCACCGGACGGCCGGGCAGGGTGAGATAGTTTTTTTCGCCAAAAATGTAGGCGCGGGCGGAGTTGTCGGACAGGATGCTGGTGGTCAGGCGGGCGATTTGCGGTTCCAATACTGTTTCTTCCTGCTCTTGGTATTCTTCCAGCGTTTTACCGTCCTGGTCTTCAATTTTTAAAATCGCGCTGGTCGGATGAAGCTTGCCTTCACGGGCGAAGGCGGAAAAAGCATTGGCATGTTCCAGGAGCCTCACCTCGCCGCCGCCCAAGACGAGCGACAAGCCGAAGCGATCGCGTGCTTTTAAAGTCGTGTAGCCGAGCTTGTCGGCCAGATCTAAAACGTTATTTATGCCGGTCAGATAAATCGCCTTGACCGCCGGGATATTTAAGGAGCCGGCCAGCGCCTTCTTAATAGTAACTGGGCCTCGTTCGCCCAAATCATAGTCATGCGGCTCATATTTTTTTGCCGGATCGGTGGAAAAATTAGTGACGACATCATAAAGCACGGTGTCTGGCGTGTAGCCCTTGATAAAGGCGGCCGTGTAAACAACCGGCTTGAAGGAAGAGCCGGGTTGGCGCGAAGCGGTTACTACGTTGTATTGGCCGTCAATTTTGTCGCTCCAATAGTCCTTGGAGCCGACCATGGCCAGGATCTGTCCCGTCTTCGGATCAAGGGAGACCAAGGCGGCGTTGGTCGCCTGATATTTTTCTTCGTTTTTTGCCGCATGCTCGGTGATTACCTCTTCGGCGATTTTTTGTTTGTCGTAATCCAGGGTAGTGATGATGGAGAGTCCGCCCGACTCCACCAGCTTATCGCCATATTTTTCCGAGGCGAGCTCTTTCACATACATCACAAAATGCGGCGCCAGCATCTGCTCGGTCGGTTTTTTGAAAGTAAGTTCTGCAATTTTGGCCGCCTCGGCCTCGTCTTGGCTGATGTAACCCTGTAGCGCCATTTGATCAAGAATATAATGCTGGCGGCCGATCAATAAATCTTTGTTCGGCCCGAAAGGCGAATAGCGCGAGGGCGCCTGCGGCAAGGCGGCTAAGATTGCCGCCTCGGCCAGGCTAATGTCTTTAATATTTTTTCCGAAATATTTTTGGCTGGCGGCTTCCACGCCGTAGGCGGTTGAGCCGTAAGGAATTTCATTCAGATAAAGTTGGAGCACCTCGTCTTTGGAGAACTTTTTTTCTAATTGATAAGCAAGAATCAGCTCTTTAATTTTTCTGGTGATGGTTTTTTCATTGGACAGCACCGCGTTTTTAATGAACTGCTGGGTGAGTGTGGAACCGCCGGCTTTTTGTTGCCGGAGTACATTCATTACTACCGTACGGAAGATCGCCCAAAGTGAAAAACCGCCATGTTTGTAGAAGTCTTTGTCTTCAATCGCAATAGTGGCGTTGCGTACGGTTAGCGGAATGTCGCTTAAAGGCACTAGCGTGCGTTTTTCATCGCCGTGAACCTCATAAAGAACAACCTTGCCGGTGCGGTCATAGATTTTGGTAGATTGTGCCACCTGGCGTTCCATCAGCTTATTGGGGTCAGGCAGATCGC
>JBAZZV010000022.1 GCA_041658645.1 Candidatus Margulisiibacteriota bacterium | reverse complement strand
TCCCGCTCCCCAGGATCACTTCGTAGGCGCGTTCTTTCAGGTCGACTTTGACTTTAGCCATTTTTCTATTTCCTCCGATACTTGATCAACATCGAGCTTCGACGTATCGACGATTTGGTCGGCCGCCTGACGGTAGAACGGCTCCCGCGCCGCCAGCCGCCGGACGATCTCTTTCTCCGGGTCGGCCACTTCCAACAGCGGCCGGTGCTCTTCGTGTTTGATCCGGTGCCAGATCCGCTCCGGATCGGCCCAGAGGAGAATGACCGGCCCTAAGCTTTTCAGCAGGGTGACATTCTCCGGCCGCAGGACCATCCCGCCGCCGGTTGAGAGGACAAAATGGTCGTAATCCTGCAAAGTCTTGAGCACCTCGCTCTCGAGGGAGCGGAAATATTCTTCGCCGTCAGTCGCGAAGATCTGGCTGATCGTCCGCCCCTCGGTCTTCTCGATCAGCTCGTCGGTATCGAGGAGATCAAGCTGCAGCTCGTCCGCCAGCCGCCGGCCAACCGCCGTTTTACCCGCCCCCATAAATCCGATTAAAACTATGTTCATATTTCTTCACCTAAAGTAATAAATGGCCCCGGCGGGGATCGAACTCGCGACCTTCGGTTTAGGAAACCGCTGCTCTGTCCAACTGAGCTACGGGGCCATTTATTACTTGTTCTTCGCTACGAACTCCCGGACCGCTTTCAAAGCGATCCGCCGCAGATTCACCGCCGGCGTCACAAAGCTCGGCGGATCTTCATACAAACCCAGAAGATCATTCGTCACTAAAACTTGACCGTTGACCTTCTTGCCCGCCCCAATGCCGATCGTCGGGACCTTAACCGCTTTGGTTATTTTCGCGGCCAGCTCTTCCGGGACCATTTCCAGGACCAAAGCGAAACAACCGGCCCGCTCCAGCACTTTAGCGTCGCTCATCAACTTAACCGCCGTCCGCTTATCTTTTCCCTGCACCCGGTAACCAAGGATATTGACCGATTGAGGAGTTAACCCGATATGCCCCATCACCGGGATCCCGGCCTTAATGATCTTTTTGATCGCGCTGACATAACCGGCCCCTTCGAGCTTGACCACGTTCGCTCCCGCTTTGACCAGCTTGATCGCGTTAGCCACCGCTTTATCATCATTTTCCTGGAAGGAACCGAACGGCAGATCGGCCACGACCAGCGCCCGTTTAACGCCCCGGGCAACCGCGCGCGTATGACTGACCATCTCCTCCATCGTCACCGGCAAGGTATCGCGATAACCGAGCGCCACATTGCCAAGCGAATCACCGACCAGAACGATGTCGACCCCCGCCTCATCCAGTATTTTAGCGAACGGATAATCATAGGCGGTCAGCATGACGATCCGCCGCTTGGACCGTTTCGCTTTGGCCAGGTCGTGAATATTCATGACTATTTCTTTTTCTCGACCTTATACAGAGAGAACAATTTTTCTTCCAGCAGGTCCTTCGTCAGATAACGGGTCAAATAGCCGTTCTCGGCCAGGGAGATCGTCCCGGCCTTTTCGGAGACGATTATGACCAGGGCGTCCGACACTTCGGAGATGCCGACCGCCGCCCGGTGGCGGGTCCCGAGCCGTTTATCCAGCAAGCGCGACTCGGAGATCGGCAAGAGACACCGGGCCGCCAGCACCCGCTCCCCCTGGACAATGATCGCCCCGTCGTGCAGCGGCGATCTTTGGTTAAAGACCGAGAGGATGAGCTCGGTCGAAATGACCGCGTCGAGCTTGACCCCCGATTCCAGGTATTCGTTCAGCCCGGTCAGCCGCTCAATAATGATCAGGGCGCCGATATTCTCCGCGGCCATTTGTTCCACGGCCCGGACAATGCTCCGGACCTGGAAGCTCCCCTGCGCCGCGTGGGTCAAGCCAAAAGTCCCGAGGAACTTACCCCGGCCGAACCGCTCCAGCATCCGGCGGAGCTCCGGCTGAAAGAGGATGATCAGCATCAGGGCGACGATGGCGGCAAAACGGTCAAAGAGCCAGTTGATGGCGTATAGCCCCAGGACCCGCCCGGAGACGTAGACGATCGAAATAAGGATAAGTCCGCGGATCAGGGTCAGCGCCCGCGTCCCCTGCAGCCAAAGGAGGACATAATAGATGATGAAGGCGACCAGCCCGATATCAACTATATCCAGCCAGCGGAATTCAAGCGGCGTCATTTCTGACCAGGTCCTCGTAGCTTTCCCGCCGGACGATTTGCGCCGCCCGGCCGTTACCCACCAGGACCATGGCCGGCCGCGGCACGCGGTTGTAATTCGAGGCCATCGAATAAGTGTAGGCGCCGGTGCAGGTGACGAGTAAAGTATCGCCGGCCTGGAGCGGCGGCAATTTGATATCGCGGACCAGGATGTCGCCCGATTCGCAAAAGCGCCCGGCGATCGTCACCGTCTCTTCGGGGTTTTCGTCCGGCCGGCCGGCGACCAGCGCTTCGTATTTCGCACCGTAGAGGATCGGCCGCGGGTTATCCGCCATCCCGCCGTCAACAATGGCGTAGGTCCGGATACCGGGTATTTTCTTAACGGCGCCGACGGTATAAAGAGTGACTCCCGCCGTGCCGACTATTGACCGCCCCGGCTCCACAACCAGTTTAGCGTCAGTCTCGCCCTTAAGCACTTGAGCGATCTCCCGGGCAAAATGATCGATCGCCGGCGGCTCATGTTGTTTCAGGTAGGCAATCCCCAGCCCGCCGCCGAGATTGATCTCTTTCAGCCCGTATTGTTTGACCAGACGGAGGAGCAATTTCACTTCCTCAACGAAAGGTTTAACGTCAAAGATCTGCGATCCGATATGGGCATGCAAACCCTCCAGCTTGATACCCGCGTGGGAACGGACGTGTTTGATGAAATCGTCCAGCTGATCGAGCGGCACGCCGAACTTGGAATCGATCTTCCCGGTCTGGATGAACTCGTGGGTATGCGCTTCGATCCCGGGGTTGACCCTGATCATGACGTGGGCTTGCAGGCCTGTTTTCTTAACGGCGTGCGCCAGGTTCGAGAGTTCCGCTTCGTTGTCGACCACAAAGCGGCCGATCCCGGCGTGCAGCCCCTCTTCGATCTCTTGGGGGGTCTTGTTGTTGCCGTGGAAATAGATCTTTTTCGGGTCGGCTCCGGCTTTCAAAACCGTATAAAGCTCCCCGCCGGAAGAGACGTCAAACCCTACCCCTTCGCTGGCGATCAACTTGGAGAGGCCGACAGTGCAGAGCGCCTTGCTGGCAAAACAGACTTCCGTGTTCGGATAATGCGCCCGGAAAGATTCGAGGTACTGCCGGCAGCGGCGGCGGACCGTCTGTTCGTCGATCACATAAAGCGGCGTGCCGAACTCCTTGGCCAGTGCCAGGGTATCACAGCCGCCGATCTCCAGATGGCCTTGACTGTTTATTCCCGCGGAATCTGGTAAATTCACCGCTTTCATATCAATTTAATTATACCACATTAAAACGGCAAGAAAATATGTAAAATATGAGCGTATCCCGGTAATTCTAAGCCCATTTAAAAAAAACAGTGAAATTTAATGAACTTTCGGCAGAAAATACTTTGCGGGCAAGAAAGTCAATAATCAAAATTAGAAGGGAGTCCCTTATGATCAGAGTTGGTGATCGCGGTGTGCGGCAACGGTTAAGATTAGTCGTTTCAAACGTCGTTTCAAAAGTCGCTTCAAAAGTCGCTTCAAAAGTCGCTTCAGGCACAACTACTACGCCTGCAAAAAGCCAGACAGGCCCAAGCGCACTTAGTCCGGAAAGAGAGCGGCGATTACAGGCCGCCTTTGAAAAACTGGCTTCGGCCGGCAATAATATTTCACGTCTTGGGCCGCTCATTTTTGATCTTATCTCCGAAATTATGCCCGGAAAAAGACTGGCCCGGCTCGATCTTCTCGAGGTCCAAGACGGTAAAACCTTTACCTCCCCTCGGATCATTACGTCTGATGAGGCGTATGGTTTTAGCGGAAAAATAGAAATTACTCCTATTCTGCGACAACCTTGGGGGGAGGTTAGTCAGAGAGTAACAGGGGCTACTGAATTTGTCGCCTCCATGCAGGCCATAAGCACAAGAATTGAAGCTGTCGGACAGGAAAAAAGCAGCGAAAGGTTCTTGGCCTTGCCCTTGCTTGGCAAGGAGAACAAAGTCTTGGGCGCTATGGTCTTAGCTAATAAAACCGCGGACGGAATCAGCTTTATTACTTTGGAAGACAAAGTAACATTCGTATCTTTCGCCAAAAGAGTTAGCGAACTTTTAGATCAAAAAATAATCACCGAATAAACGTAACTATTCAGGTCAGCCCTCACCCAACATAAACCATTTCGGTTCATGGCCCGCTAACGCTCATCCTCCCTGCCTGTCGGCAGGCGGGGGTGAGGGCTAAATAGTTACAAAAATGGGATATATAGGTAGATCGTGTGCAGGACCGGAGCGCTGATTAAACCCTGCAGCTACTCTTCCGACAAAGTGTTGTAAAATTTCATCCGGATGGAAATCATCACAGGGTAATTCCTCTGGCGTCAG
>JBAZZV010000021.1 GCA_041658645.1 Candidatus Margulisiibacteriota bacterium | reverse complement strand
TGGTCGCCTGGCGCTGGGCGTCGTCAAAATAAGCCGGCACGGTGATTATCGCCTCGGTAATCTTTTCACCTAATTTAGCCTCGGCGTCTGCTTTAAGCTTAGAAAGAATCATCGCGGAAACTTCTTGTGGCGTATATTCCTTATCACCCAGCTTAACTTTTATGCCCTCGCCCGCCTGAATAATTTTGTAAGGCATAATCTTCTGATCGCGCACCACTTCCGGGTCGTCAAAACGCCGGCCAATCAGCCGCTTGACCGAAAAAACAGTATTTTCCGGATTAATTACCGCCTGCCGTTTGGCAGTCATGCCGACCAATCGTTCGCCATTTTTGGAAATCGCCACCACCGACGGCGTGGTCCGTCCGCCCTCGGCATTTTCAATAATCTTCGGCTGGCCACCTTCAATGATTGCCATTGCCGAATTAGTCGTCCCGAGATCAATACCTAAAATTTTCGCCATAGTATTTTTAATTTTTACTAATTAATAGTTTCGTTATTTGTCAAAAGTCCCGCCCGCATCGCCAGCGAAGCTTGGCGGGCAGGCAAATGTCCCTTTCCCTTGTTCCCCGTCCTCAGTTAAATGTCAATTGTCAAACGTCCTATTGCTTTTTCTTCGTTTCAATCTTAATCTTTTTCGGCTGATCTCCAAGCGCCTGTTTGGGAACCGAAATGCGTAAAACTCCGTCCTCTGCTACCGCGCTCGCCTGCTCCCCCAAAACATGGGTTGGCAGAGGGACGCTCCGGTAGAAACTGCCGCGCCTGATTTCTTTGCGATAATAGTTCTTTTCTTCCACTTCGCTTTTTTTCTCGCTTTCGCCCTTGATGGTTAGAATGTCATTTTCAATGGAGATGTCCACCTGCTCCGGATCAATGCCGGCCAATTGCGCCTCCACAATTACATTATCTTTATCCTCATACATATCAATCGCCGGCATCATGCCTTCGCGGCCGCGCGTCGCCGGCCACATTTCGCTAAACATTTTATCCATTTCTTCAAACGGTTCAAGAAATGGAGACCATCTGATAAGTGCTGACATAGCTTTACGGGTTTATCGTGTAAATTCAAATAATTTTGAATTTTACAACAAAAACCTCTTAATTTAAAAGTAAAAATGAAAAACGTAAATTAAAAATTAAAATATGTTGTCTTTGGTTAACTTAATCAAGCGTTTTTATTTTTGTCTTTCACTTTTTATTTTTTATATTTTATTTTTTAATTTGAATTCATACACCGCTACCCTCGCCGGCGCGATCACCTTGCCATGCAGTTTATAGCCGGATTTAACGACTCTTTCCACTAGGCCGTTCTTTTTTTCATCCTCCGTAATTATTTTTTCCACCGCCTCCATACTGTGATAATCAAACTGCTCGCCTTCGATAATTACCTCCTCCACCCCGAGCCGTCCGAGAGCATCAGCGAACTGCTTGATGATATGCTCAATGCCCTTATGCCAGCCATTTTGGCTGGCTGTTTCGTCCGTGTGAACGAAAGATATTTTCAAATTATCATAAACCGGCAATAGCTCGTATAAAATCTGTTCGCTCGCGAATTTATAATACTCTTCTTTGTCCCGCGCAGTCTGCTTCAATAAATTTTGGTAATCAGCCAAAGCGCGTTTATACTTTTCCTCAAGCATTACACAATCGCACTCAGGTGCCGCTTGTTTTGTTTCTTTCAATTCGTTATT
The DNA here is from genome assembly GCA_041658645.1 of Candidatus Margulisiibacteriota bacterium. Taxonomy (NCBI): domain Bacteria; kingdom Bacillati; phylum Candidatus Margulisiibacteriota; species Candidatus Margulisiibacteriota bacterium. The sequence goes on along the minus strand of JBAZZV010000021.1, from coordinate 4,529 downwards.
TTCGGCTTTTTTATTTTCCTCTTTTTTCTTATGCATGCGCCAGTTTTAATTTGTTATCAATAAAATTCACAAAAGCCAAATTTTTTTCATAGTCCTGCCGAATCGGTCCGAGCAGGCCGAATAAACCGGTATTTTCTCCCAATTTATATTTGCTCATAATAGTCGAGCAGATTGGGCTGAACGGGTTATCATTACCCAAAAGTACACTCGGCCCGAATTCAGTACGGTCAAAAATCTCATCAATGATTTCGTCCAAACGGTCAATAATGCCGGAAATATCATAGACCAGCCGTGCCTCGATGAATTCCGGCTGAGATAAAAGATTGGCAATGCCGGTATAATAAAGATTACGCCGGTGAAAAGCCCAAAAAACCGCCAAGCCGGAAGCACTCGCCAGCGCCTTGGCTGTCTGCTTGAAAGACTGTTCATCCGTGCCGGCAAGCAATTTATCCAAGACTTCAGCTTCGGCGGCGCTGATTTTTTTTTCTTTCAATTTTGAAAGATAAAAGCGATAGGCCGGTTCGGTCGGCACTCGTCCGGCCGAGGTGTGCGGCTGAGCGATATAACCGGCCTGCTCCAGCTCCGCCATTTCGTTTCTCACTGTGGCCGATGAAACGCCCAATTTATACTTATTTACCACTGCCTCAGAACCGACCGGCGCACCGGTCCGAATGTGCTCTTTAACGATCGTAGCTAAAATTTGCTCCTGCCTCTTTTCCATATTTACTATACTATATTATTTAGCACTCGGGTGTCAAGAGTGCCAAAATATATGCCTGCCCCGCCCTTTCCTTGCAAATAGTGGTTAAAACAAGCGAAGCAAGACGCAGTCGCTCTAAATATATGGGTAGAAAAATAAATTAACTATGCAGAAAGTGCGGGGTCAAGAGTGCTAGAATTCAACTATTTTTTCCGCTTAAATAAAATAAAAATAAGGCAAACCAATTGCTGATTTCTGCCTTATTTCCTACTAATTTTCAATTCTCAATTATCAATTTTCAAACAATGATTAAATGATTAAATTTCCAATTGAATAATTCTAAAATTGAAAATTCATTGAAAATTGAAAATTGTAAATTTATTAATTTTATTCAATGCTCCCCTCCTCAATCTGATCTAAATTTTCGTTCGTTATCCCAAGCGAAAGAAAGCGCATTAATTGATATGCGGCAATCCCGTCTTTCATATAATACCTGCGGCCATCTTTAGGATTGATATACCAGGCTTCGCCCTTAGATTCTGTTTGCAATAAAACTCTGCCTTTCAATCTGGCGGCAAAATTAGAATCAAAATTGAGCGTTGCGGCTGAGAGCGGATCCGTGCCGGCTGTGAGTTCCGCGCCGTCAGAATCGCCATCGCCATCGGAATCATAATTGTAAGGATCGGTGCCGATTGCCTCTTCCAGTTTATTCGGCGCACCGTCGGCATCGGTGTCCAGATCCGCTTCAATTATTTTTTGATTAATGCCGATTGGAATTTTTTTCAAATCCGAATCTGTAATGCCAAGGCCGACCTTCCGCATCAATTGATAAGCGGTGTCGCCGTCCTTGAGATAAACCCGCTGGCCGTTATCGGTGCGTACATACCAGGCCTCGCCCAAGCCCTCAACTTGCAAAAGAATCCGGCCTTTTAATTTACTGCCAAGCCCGCTCGCCGCCACTGCTCCCAAAACCACCGGTTTAGCCGCGACAAAAGGATTCGCCGGAACCGCGGCCAAAGTAATATCCTGCAATTTACCGGCAATGACCGTAAAGCCCTGGCCGTATTCCACCTTGACATCCTTGAAAATTGCCAAATATGGCGCAGGAGCCAGGCTGGTTTCCGCATAACCCTTGGCCGCGATTTTCAGCTCTATAATTTTATTGTTGCGATAATACTGCCCTTGATCATCTTTGGTCAAATCATATATCACAATGATGCTCTTTTCCGGCATTGTCTGGCCTGCGGCATTTTTGGCGCGCAACCGTAAAAGAGGCGAAACTAATTTTTTTTCCAGTAGCTTGCCACGCGTCAAATTCAGGTTGTAAAAAGAAATATAATTTTTACCGCTCGCATCCTTTATGCCGGCGGCGTATAAGCCTTCCTGAAATTCAAATTTGATTAAACCCGCATAATCGGGGCTGCTTTTTTTCAAGCTTTTACCAAACACCGGTTTGCCCTTGGCATCCCGCTCCTGTTTAAAAATTTCCAAGCTGGAGGTGCGCGGCCAGGCGTCACCGGCCGCGTTGACTACCGTAAACTGCGCGCTGGAAAGAGTATATTCAAACTGCGTGGTGCGCTCGCTGTCAACGTGCAGATAGTATTCAATAAAACTTCCTTCGCTGGCTGGGCTGGCGAGCAAAGCATAGTCACCGCCAGCGCCGCGCAAAACATGAGCTTGGTCGGTCACGTAGACTGTGGTTTCACCCGTCTCACCGGTATCAAGTGCTGATGAGATTAAATCTTTTTTTTCCTTAATCGGCTTGCCGTCAGCGTCATAGCGCTGGGTATAAAGTGAAAATTTAAAATTTTTCTTAAGATTACCTAGCCCGTCGCGAAATATAAAACGGATGCCGGAAATGGTTTTGGTTACAGTCTTGCTCGCGCCACAGCCGAGAAACAAATCGCTGGCATACCAGAAATCACCCACAGTGGAGCTTTTATCATATACCTTGATCATCAGGCCAAAACCGCCTTCAGCATTGGCCTTAGGCGTAAATTTGACTGTTCCCTTACCTAAAAAAGGATCAATCTTGCCGGCGGCCACTTTCTTACCTGGCGCCGGATAGCCGTCAACATTAGTCAGCTGTTCATAGAGTTCAAAATTAAGATTCGGAATAAACTCCCCTTTTCCATCGCGAAAAATCATTTCAGCCGTCGCCGGCGCGCAGGCGGTCGTGCTGGTAGCAGCTGACACAGTCCCGATATTAAAAAGAGTTGCCGGAAAAAAAACTACTGCAAAAAAAATTAAATCACTGTAATTAAGTTTTCTTTTCATATGAATATAATTTATTATTCTTGCTAAGATTATACCACAATAAATATTTAATTAAAAATTGAATCATTGAAAATTCATTGAAAATTGAAAATTGAAAATTATTATTATTTATTTTTAGATTAACAATTTATAAAAAATAAACTTACCAGTAATTATAAATTTGAACTTTTTCTATTAAAGTACCAGGTCAAAAAATCGCGCGCGATTGGCGCGGCGATGGTTGAGCCCTCGCCGCCTTCTTCAATTAAAATCGTTATCACTACCTGCGGCCGGTCGAAAGGCGCGAATCCGGTAAACCAGGCGTGATTCGGCGCTTTGCTTGACCACTGCGCCGTGCCGGTCTTGCCGGCGACGGGAACCGGAACCGCAGACAAGCTGCGCGCGCTGCCGGTAGTAACCGTCTGCCGCATGCCCTCGCGTACGATGTTTATATTTTCCGGTTTGATAAAATCAGCGCGCACCGGAATTATTTCCACCGGCGTGGCTATCTTATCTTCATTAGAGAGTATCGCCTTAACCAAATGCGGGCGATAGAGCTTGCCGCCGTTGGCGAACACGGCGGTATAATCCGCGACCTGCAAGGGCGTCACCGTCAGATCTCCCTGGCCGATAGACAGATGGTAGGTATCGCCGATATACCACTTCTCGCCTTTGACTTTTTCTTTCCATTCCATTGACGGCAAAAAACCGGTGGCTTCCGCCGGTAAGTCAATGCCGGTCTGCTCGGACAGACCGAACATTTTTTCATAACGCACTATTCGCTCCACCCCAAGGCCCTTAAAGCCCTGATAACCACCGCCGATATAATAGAAGAAGGTGTTAACCGATTGGGCGAGGGCTTTTTTAACCTCCGTAGAGCCATGCCCGCCGGCACGCCAATCCGGAAAAAACCATGGTCCGACGCTGATGCCGCCGGTGGAGAGCACTGTGGTGTGTTCATTGATCACGCCCTCCTCCAAGGCGGCGGCGGCCATTACCGGCTTAATGGTTGAGCCGGAAGGAAATTCACCGGAAACCGCACGGTTAAAAAGCGGGTGGTCGGGATTATCCAGCAAAGCTTTATATTCATCGCCGGTGATGCCGCGAGCAAATAAATTATTATCATAAGTAGGCAAGCTGACCATAGCCAGCACCTCGCCGTTGTTCGGATCAAGCACAATCGCCGAACCGCGTTTGAGGCGGGCTTTGGCGAGCGTTGCCGACAAGAGCTCCTCCAGCTTCGCCTGAGCCTCGCTATCCAACGACAAGAGCAGACTATGGCCGTCAATCGCTTTTTGTGAATTCAATATTTTCTTTTCCCGCCCCAGTGCATCCACCTCAATCTGCTTTATCCCCGCCACGCCCTTAAGCTCATTTTCCCAAAAATACTCCACGCCGGACTTGCCCAGATAATCAATCATCTGGTACTCGCCGCCGGCGTTAGCCAGTTCGGCTTCGCTGATTTTTCCGGTGTAACCCAAAAGATGTGAAGTAGATAAAGACGGCAGATGATATTCGCGGCCGGAACGGCTGGTTAGCACCACGCCCGGCCAGTCGGCGGCTTTAAGCGCCA
>JBAZZV010000020.1 GCA_041658645.1 Candidatus Margulisiibacteriota bacterium | reverse complement strand
AGAATCTCCGCGGCCAGATCGCTCTCTCCCAGATCAATTGGGACGCGCTTTCCGCGGCGAACATCGCCCAAGCCGCGACCCAGGTTAACAAACTGATCCACGACAATTGCGCAAGTTACGCGGCGGCTATCCCGACGGCTCCGCAACAGCAACCGGCCAAGCCGCCGGCCGGTCCGGTCAAATCGCCCAAAGCGGCCCAAGAACAACCTTCGCCTTTTTATCTGGGCCTGGCGCTGCTGTCGGCCTACGGAGTCAAAGTCAAAGGGGAATCGACCGCTCCGCTGCCATTCGGCCCGGCCTTGCGCGGCGATATCGCTCTGGGCTATACGGTGTCGGACAAAACAAGATTGCAGCTTAATTATCTGCCGTTCATTAATGTCAGCAACGGCTTTAATTCAAGGCTTAGCCAGGACATGGGGACTTTATCGCTGGCTCACCAGCTGCCAAAAGTAACGCTGGTCGGACAGGGCGGCTTTTTCTGGAGCCGCAACACGATTGACGGTCGCGGCGCATTTAAAGATGAATATGCGGGAACTGCCGGCGGCGGCATTGTACTTTTCAATGGCCTGCTTTATCCTTTCGCCGGCGGCATGTTCGGCACAAGCTTCGGCGGCTACGGCGGGTTGCGTTCCTCATATGAAAAGAACAGTTTTGGGATCTCCGGAACAGCTTTATTCAGCCATTTAAGGAATAACCAATTAAAGAATAGCCAGACCGGCGGATCGGTTGCTGGCACCTATAAGGTCTCGGTTTTGGGTACCGATCTGCGGATCGGCGTTTCGGCCGGCGGCGATTACGACGCTACCAATAAAGCGGCCGAGGTCAAATTCGGACTGGTGTTGAGACTGGGTGGCAATAACGTGATCGTGCCTCAACCGATGACCTTGGGGAGCGGATTTTAAGTGCCGGCAATCATCAAACCAGCGCAAATATCCTGGTGGCGGCATTCGATCGTAAAATTAGATGCGCGAGCCGCCCAGAAACCGGGGTTAAGGCAGTTTGGCCAGGTTGCTAAATACCTGACGCCGGTCTTCTCGTCCGGTTTACTGGCCTCCTTTTATCTGGCGACCCCGGGCGCTTTAACTTATTCCGGTCTCGCTCTTTACTCCCTGGTCGGTCTCGCCCTTGGCTTGACCCCAACGCGGGGGGTAACCAAGAGTTTGCGCCTAGCTGGAGCTGAACGGCGGAAAACCGAAGAGCTCCGCCTGGCCAACCAGCAGCTGGATGACCTGCAAGGAGAAAAGACGGCGGTGGAGGAAAAAGCGGCCAGGTATGCGCAGGAAGAAACTAAGCTGCGCAAGCTGGTTGGAGAATTGCAGGGCCGGATGAGCTCAATGGTTAATAAATTGAAAGAATTCGGGGTCCAGGAAAACGAGATCAATGAAGAAACGTTTGACGGCCATAATGTCTTTAAGCGAATGCTCGGGTTCGGCGGCATGGCGGTTGCGATCCTGGTCAAGAATGTTGATATGGATGTGGAAAAGGTCTTTAAAATGCCGCGGCCGGAGTTGCTGGGCAACCCGCTGCTGCTCGCCCGGTTTAAGGGGGGCGAAGCCAAGGCGATGCTGACGCTGAACCACCAGAACGTGGTCCGGTTCTTCACCCTGTCATATATGAAACGGGAGACCTATCTCGAACTGCTGCGCCGGTCGGGGCCCGAGATGGAGGCGGAGGCGGAAAGTTTAAAGATGTCGCTGAGCAATATCCCGGAAGATATCCCTTATATTGAAATGGAGTATGTCAAGGGACGGGACTTATCAGAGGTGATCAGTGCCGGCGTGCTGGAAACGGTATTAGCGCTTAAGCTGGCCAAGGATATCGCCGAAACTTTGTGGTATGTCGGCAGTAAGGGGATCATCCACCGTGACCTGAAACCGGGCAATATTTTCCTGATCCCGGATGAGTATCAGCCGGGCAGTTTCACGATCAAGATCGGTGATTTTGGCCTGGCCAAACAGACCGATCCGAGCGCGAATAAGGCGAGCATTAACCTGACGCAGATGGGCGTGGTGATGGGGACGCCGCAATATATGTCGCCGGAACAGGCCAGCGGCCTGCCGGTCGATTGGCGGACCGACCAATATGCTTTGGGGGTCATCTTATATGAGATGTTGACCGGCTTTTTGCCCTATCGCGGGGGAACGATTATGATGGACCAGCAGAAGGTCAGAGAGTATATTTATAAGATCCTCTCTGAACCGCCGGTCGATATCCGGACGATCAGGGACGATATTCCCGAGAGCCTGGCTAAAGTCGTCCACAAAATGCTGGAGAAGGAAAGAGATAAACGCTTCCCGACCTGGGAAGCCTGCGTTTTTGCACTGCAAAGCGCGGCGTTTTCCTCCGCGATCGGCGACGAAGCGACTTCGGTCTAGCCCGCTCCGCGCCTAGCGCCAGATAAACCAGACAAAAACCGCCGCCGTGCCGACCGCTGTGATCGTGAAGGGGAACCCCAGCCGGAAGAATTGCCCAAAACTGATCGGATAACCTTCTTTTTTTGCCAGACTGCAAGCGACGATATTAGCTGACGCGCCGATCGGCGTGATGTTCCCCCCCAGACTAGCTCCGATCAACAGGGCAAATAGCAGGAGCGCGGGGTTAGTTCCCAGGTTGAGCGACAGGGCGGAGGCGACCGGGAGCATCGCGGCTAGATAGGGGACATTATCAACAAAGGCCGAGATAGCCAATGAAAAGACGATCAGCAGGCAATAGGCCAGGAGAACGTTCTGCCCGACGATCGAGGCGAGATATTGGGATAAGGACTGGATCCAGCCGGCCTGGGTCACGCTGCCGACCAGGATGAATACTCCAGTCAGAAAAAAGGTCGTTTCCCAATCGAGCGATTTCAATCCTTTGATCAAGGAAGCTTCATTGAACCAGCTTCCCCAAACCAAGGCGACCAAGCCAAAGAAGATGCAAAGTGCCCCGGAGGTGTAGGGCGAAGCGTTCGGGATGAACGAAGAGCCGGCCAGCAAGACGATCAGGCCGACCAGCATGACGGTTGGCCACCACGACCTGACTTTTTCCGTCCGGACCAGCACGGCTTTCCCCCGGTAGTGGCGGAAAAAGAGATAAAGAACGATAAAGGAAAAGAGGGCGCCGACCTCGACCGCCCAAAAAATAGAGGGTCGGTTTTGATAAAAGAAGAAATCACCAAAGTTCATCCCGGTATAACCGCCAAGGAGCATGCTGGGGGGGTCGCCGATCAGGGTCGCTGTCCCCTGCAAATTGCTGGCCACGGCGATGGCGATCATGATATTGATCGGGTCGATCTTCAGTTTTCTGGCCAGGGAGAGGGCGATCGGGGCGACGATCAGGACGGTGGCGACATTTTCCACGAAGGCGGAGATGAAGCTGGTCAGCACGCAGATCAACAGCAATGACCAGGCGGTGTTTTTGGCCCGGTTGACGATCTCTTCGGCCAGGAAAGCGGGGACCCGGCTGACCATAAAAACATCAGCGACCGCGAGAGTCCCGACAAAAATCCCCATCACGTTCCAGTTCACGGCCGAGAAAGCTTCACCCGGGGTCATGACCCGAAAGAGAATAAGCAATCCGGCCCCGCCGGCCGCGACGAGCGCGCGCCGATTAGGGAGAAAAATAAAAAGAAGGTAGGCCCCCAGGAAGACCAGCAGAGAAGCGAGCTTGACGTCCATCAATTAAGGTTAATTTAAAGCCGGCGGCTCAAGCTCGCTGGCGCTGGAGAAAGAAGGGTTGACCGGCAGCGCGCTCTCCGGCCGCTTCATCTTGCCGGCGGTGATCAGCTCGAGGACCCGTTCCAGGTCTTCCTTCGAATAATATTCTATTTCGATCTTGCCGCGCTCCGGTGTCCCGAAGATCTTGACCTTGGTCGCCAGATGTTCGGTCAGGCCTTCGACGATCGAGTTGAGCTCCACGTTCTGGGTGAAAGCCCGCTTGCGCCCCCCCTTTTTGGCTTTCGGTTTGTCCTCTTTGCCGGTGACCAGTATCTCGGCGTCGCGGACATTGAGATGTCCTTTGACGATCTCCCGCCAGAAATGGAGCTGTTTGTCCGGCTCCTCCAGGGAGAGGAGGGGGCGGGCGTGACCGACGGTGATATCCCCTTTACGCAGGCTGTCTTTGATCTGTTTGGGGAGGGCGAGGAGGCGGATCATGTTTGAGACCGTCGGCCGTTCCTTGCCGACCCGTTTGGCGATCTGGTCCTGGGTCAGGCCGAACTCGGACGCGAGCCGGGCGTACCCTTCCGCTTCGTCCATCGGGTTGAGGTCTTCGCGCTGGAGGTTCTCGATCAGGGAGATCTCAAGCGACTGTTGGTCGGTAAAATCCTTGACGATCGCCGGAATATTGGCGAGGCCGGCCAGCTTGGCGGCGCGCAGGCGCCGCTCCCCGGCGATCAGCTCATACTTGCCGTCGCGCATCCGGGTGAGGATCGGCTCGAGCACCCCCTGGGTCTTGATCGACTCGGCCAGTTCATGGAGCGCCTCTTTGGCAAAAGAGGTGCGCGGCTGGCGCGGGTTGGCGGCGACACTGTTGATATCGACGTTGACGATAGTGCGGCCGCCGACAAAAACGGAACCTTGCGGGATCAATGCTCCTAAACCTTTGCCCAGACCTCTTTTATTAGATCCTACCATCATCCAACACCTCCCGACAAAGATTTTCGTAGGCTTCGGCCCCTTTGCTGCCGGGGTCGTAAAAAATGATCGGCTGGCCGAAACTGGGGGCTTCCGCCAGGCGGACGTTGCGCGGGATGACCGTCTTGAAGACCTTACTGCCGAAATATTTCCGCGCCTCCTCGGCGACTTGCGAAGAGAGGAGGGTGCGCGGATCGAACATGGTCAGGACGATGCCGCGGATCTTGAGGGCGGGGTTCAGGCTTTCCCGGACCAGCTCGAGCGAATGGGTCAGCTGGCTGATCCCTTCGAGGGCGTAATATTCGCACTGGATCGGGATGATCACTTCGTCGGCCGCGGTCAGGGCATTGACCGTTAATAGGGAGAGAGAAGGGGGACAATCGATGACCAGCAGGTCGTAGTTCCCTTTGACCGCGGCGAGGGCGGATTTCAACTTGTGTTCTCTCGCCTCTACCGCCACCAGCTCAACTTCAGCGCCGGCCAAGCGCGGGGTGGAGGGGAGGACATCGAGGTTGGCGATACTGCTCTTGATGATCACTTCACTGGCGGGGGCGTTCTCGATCAGGATGTTATAAAGACAGCGTTCGATCTGCGAGCGGTCGACCCCCAGGCCGACGCTGGCGTTGCTCTGCGGGTCGATATCGATCAGGAGGACTTTCTTGCCGAAGGTCGCGAGGTAAGCCGCCAGGTTTACCGTGGTGGTCGTTTTGCCGACTCCGCCTTTTTGGTTAACGACCGCGTAGGTGGTTGCCATGAACTAATAATTATACCAAAGTTATCTTTTTATTGCCATCCCTGACGGCGCATTATGTTATACTAATGCCCGTGAAAGTAAAAATAGAGATAGGCATCTTACTGATCTCGCTTTTTTGTTTTTGCTCTCCCGGCCGGGCGGACTTCAAAGACGTCCCGGCAACCCAGCCGGCCTCCTCCGCGATAGGGCAACTTCTGGCCGCTGGGATCATTGCCGCCCCGGCCAATAAGCGATTCGACGGGAACGAACCGGTCACGATGTTCCAACTGGCCGTGATCATGGAGAGGGTCCTGGTGAGCACGGGCCAAGTCAAAGAGATAGAAACAAGCCCGCTCGAAGAATTTTATAATGATGTTCCCGCGAAACACTACGCTTATAAAGCGGTCCAGGACCTCACGAAATTAGGCGTGTTCACGGTCGCGGGCCGGCAGCGGTTTGACGGGGAAGCTTTACTGGACCGCTACACGTTCTATTCATACTACGCGTTGTTTTTAGAGAAGTTGGCAGGCCAGGCCTTAACGGCGACATCCTCCTCGTTTTATCCGGACGTCCGGCCCGATCATTCCTCTTTTATCTTTCTGCAAAAGCTGGTCGAAGCCGGACTGCTGGACGGCATCGGTTATTTTAACGGCGACCGGATCGTCAAGCGATATGAAATGGCGATCTTTACGGCCAAGCTGCTGGACCATTACGCGGCGGAGCGGGCTAAGGCGCAGGCCAAAGAAAATGAAGCGTCCATTGAAGCGAACGCCGGCGCGTACCTGGACATTCCCGAGGACAATTACGCCGGGCCGGCGGTCAACGAGCTGGCGGGAGAAGGGATACTGATCCCGGGCGAAGACAAGAAATTCTACGGAGACCAGTTGATCAATGAATATTTGATGATCGATCTCACCGGCAAGATCATCGAGAGGATCATGGTCGGCGAAACGGGCGAACTGGGGACGGCCAACCCGGCCCAGGCTTTTAAGGACGTGCCGGTCAGCCATTTCGCCTATCGGTCCATCCTTAAATTGATCAAGCTGGGCATTATACCGCCCGGGGACCGGACGCAACTGTTATACGCCGACCGGAAGATCAGCCGCTACCAGCTGGCGTTCTTTATGCTCCCCGCGATCGAAAAAGTGCTCTCCGCGGCGATCAAATTTAAACCGGCCAATCCGGCGCTCGGTTACGCCGACGTGCCGGAAGATTGTTTCGCTTATAGCACCATCCAAAAATTGATCTGGCTGGGGGTTTTGGAGGGAGGGAGTGAAAAGAAATTCAACGGGGAACAATACGTCGACCGGTATGAACTGGCTTTTTTCACGGTTAATCTGGTCAAGGCGGTCTTTTTGAAGTTAAAGGAACTGGAGAATTTCGCGCCCGCCCGGCCGGTCGAATACGGCTTTAAAACCTACCTGAACACGCAATTGAGTGCCACGCAGATCGTCAACGGCAAAGGGCCGGGCCTGAATTATAATGATCTCTCCGCCCATCAATCCGTCAAGCTTTCCCTGGACCGGAATTTAGGCAACAATCTCTGCGCTTTCGCCTCGCTGACCTCATTGTATGATTTTGGGAGCGGCGCGGCGGCCAGTTCGCCTTATCTTGACAGCGGTTATGTCCTGCTCAATAATCCCCCCTATATCCTGCAGGCCGGCCGATCGTATTTTTATAAAGGTTACACTCCGTTCGGGAACAGCCTGTTCGTCGACACGACAGCGGACATGGTCCTGGCGAACTTCGACCCTGATATTTTTAATTTGAACGCGTCGGTCGGCAAGCTTGGTTACGCGAGCGACCTTAGCCGCGATTCTAATTTCGGCTTGATCAGCGTTACCCCCAAAATGCCGGGGCTGTTCAGCTGGCTGGAGTTCACGCTGGGCGGCAGTCTGATCACCAACCTGCCCGACCCATTGACCCTGGCGCCTTTGCCGGCCCGATTAACGCAGAGCTACGGCGGGGTCAAATTAAATCTGTTCAGCCTTTTTGAGCTGACCGCTGAAAACGCGAATTTGAGCTTGAACAATCCTGAGGTCATTCCTCTGATCGGGGTCAGCCCCGGGATAGTGGACCTAACGGCCAGCCAGTACGCCCTGACTTACTTCGCGAATGATAACGGGTACATAATTTCCCTGGGCTACCAAAAGATCGGGAACAATTATTATTTGGCCAGCCTGGCCAGTCCAGCCCTTTATCTCGGAGCGGGGCAGGGGACCGAGAGCGTTTTGTTCAAAACCCGGTTCTTTATTTCACCCGGCCAAAATATCGGCGGCGAAGTGGCCGGGATCCGACAGAACGGGGCCAGCCTGAAGACCGTGCTCAACGGCACGTATAACGCGCGGGTTTTTGACCTCGCCTATTGGAATTTGACCTTGACCAGGGTATTCTCTAGCAACAGCACCGTCCTGGAACAGACCAGCCTGTCATCATCGTTTGCGGTCTCATTTTAAAAGGAGGCGAAACAATGTCCGATATCAAGGAGATCAGGGAGACCAGTTTGAAAGAAGCGTTGAGGGGGATCAAGCGGATCAAAGACGAAGCGGTGAAGAACATTCAGGAGATCAAGGCGACCGCCGTCAAAAGCATCAAAGATATCAAGAAGGAGAAGAAGAGCGGGTTTAACGTTTAGCTTTATTCTTCTCGATCGCCCGGTCGACCAGCTCATAGATGACTTCCATCATGAAGGGCTTGCTGATGTAGTCCATGGCCCCCAGCTGGAGGGCGTCTATTTTAGTGGTTTCCGTCGCGTAGGCCGTTACGATCACGGCTTCGATCTTAGGATCGATCTCTTTGATATTTTTTAAGATATCCAGGCCGATTTCCCTGCCTTCGAACCGCAGATCGATAAAGGCGATATCAAAATGTTCTTTTGAGACCGCGGCCGCGGCTTCGTTCAGGTTCCTGGCCGTAGTGACCTGATAATTCTTGATCCCCAGGATCATTTTAAATGATTCCAGGACCGCCAGTTCGTCGTCAATAACCAGGGTTTTTATTTCTTTAGTCAAGGCGCGCTCCTTCTATTTCTTTAACAGCAACTCAAAAACGTTAATTTTGGCCGGGACCAGTTCTCCTCTATTGCCGCGTACAGTGACCGTAAGTTTGTATTGCCATAAGATGCCGATGGTCAGCAGCATGGCCAGCAGGACGACCACGGTGACATATTCAACCTGGCGGGCCTGTTTGCCCATGTTCTGCGATAACAGAGAGTCGAACAGATCTTTGATCCTGCTCATTATTTTATTCCTCGATCTCCAATTCCTTGATCCGCTCCAATTTATCCCGGGCCGATTTGCGGATCAGGCTTACGTCGTAGGGCGGCATCCTCAATTCCTTACTGATTTTATCATAGGTTTTATTCTCGTCATAATACATTTGCAGGACTTTCTTTTCGAGCGCTGATAGTTTAAGGGCTTTTTTGAGCTTTTCTTTTCCCTGCTTTTCTTTGGCTATTTTCTTTTTAAATTTAATGAGTTCAATGGTCTCTGCCAGTTCCTGGTCGCTTTCTTGGAGTTGGGCCTGATAAAATTTATAAAACTCGCCTTTGAGCGACAGGAGCTCGTCAAAACTGCCCGATTCGGAGATCACGTTCTCCGAGACGACATAAATATTATCGGCGATCTTCAGAGTTGAAGGGCGATGAGTGATCAGGATCAGGGTCCTCTTTTTAGTGCCGGCTTTTAGGTTCTCAAATATTCTGGCTTCCGTGACGCTGTCGAGCGCGGAGGTGGCTTCGTCCATGACCAATATTTTAACGTCGCGGTAGAGGGCGCGAGCAATGGAAAGGCGCTGTCTTTGGCCGCCCGACAGGCCGACCCCGCCTTCGCCGATGAGGGTGTCGTAGCCGTTGGCCAAGCCCGTGATAAATTCATGGATGTCCGCCTCCCTGGCGGCCTGGATCATCTTTGCTTCGTCGACTTCCTTCCGGCCGTACTGCAAATTTTCGCGCACGGTGCCGGAAAAGATGATCACATCCTGGGAAACGATGGAGATGTTGGCGCGCAGGGTCATCAGCGAGACCTGCTTGAGGTTGTAGTAATCGATAAAAACATCGCCTTCCGTCGGTTCGATAAATCTCAGGATCAGGTCAATAATAGTGCTTTTACCCGCGCCGCTGGCCCCGCAAACCGCCGTGATCTCTCCGGGATTGGCCAGCAGTGAGACGTCCTTAAGCGTGTATTCATCCGAATTCTGGTATTTAAAACTGACTTTGTCGAATTTGATCTTGCCTT
>JBAZZV010000019.1 GCA_041658645.1 Candidatus Margulisiibacteriota bacterium | reverse complement strand
TCTGGGGCCAGCTTCAGGCCCTCGACCCCTCGATTAACTTCCGCCATAGGCGGACAGGCAGGGCAAGCAGGCTCGGGCCAAGGCTGGCGTTCCGGTCTTTCCCCCTTTTCAGAAGAAGAAGAAGAAGAAGAAGAAGAAAAAAAAAAGAAAGCCATCGCCTCCGGAGGGCTGTTTTCTGATTTAAAAATGGGTGGGGAAAAAAGAAGAAATTACCAGATGCCGCTTAACGAAATCCTATGTACATTATCACGGCTCAAATCTTTCTGACTGACATACGCATAATCGACCCGCGTGTGGTTGACTTGGAAACCAGCCCCGGCCGTTAAACCGCTATTTACATAGCCCAACCGCAGGGATAAACCGCCCAGGCTGTATTCGTATCCCCCAGAAAGCTCGGGAGAGTAACCGGTTTTAACGATCTGGGCAATATCAAGGGCAAATAAGCCGGGGTTTGGTGACTTATAGGCTAAACCTAAGCGCAATTTCGGTGGGACTCGTTCAACAGTACCGGTTCCCCATTGTTGTTGGTTAAACAATTCATCGATCTTTAGCCCTATCGTAACGGGTAACGCGTAAGGCGTAACGCGTACAAGGAGGCCAGGCGTAATCGAATACCCGCTCCCCTGCCCGCCGGAAATATTGGTCATATCAGAACTCAAATATTTCGCGGTTAAGCCGAGTGAGACCTTATCCGACAGCTCTTTACCATAGGCGATCAGGTAGGCGTTTGAGAAGTAACTGAAGATGCTGATATTCTGGACTTCGTTGTGGAAATCGACCTCGGCCGAGGTTTGGTTGATATTCCCCAGTCCGACCTGAACCCAGGAGATACCGAGCGTGCCGCCCAGCACCGGCTGGATATAGCTGACGTAGTAATGGTCCGTGTCAGACGATAGTCTCGTCTGCATTGTAGTTATTTCACTCTTGTTGAGCAGACCCAGCCCGGCCGGGTTCCAGTAGGGAGCGTCGGCATTATCCGCGATCGCCGTGAATGCCGAGCCCATACCCAGCGGACGAGCACCAACGCCAGCGTTAAGGACGGCTATGTCGAGGCCAGCCTGACCGGCGGCAAGCGCGGGGAAACCAGAGAAAACCAAGATCGAATAAAGTAATGCGTAACGCGTAACGCGTAAAATGAATTCCTTGCCCGCATTACGTATTACCCTATTCGCGTTACGATTTGAGTTTATCATTTGAGCACCGCTATCTTCCCTCTCCCGGACAGCGACTTATCTCCCAGCCTGGCTATCACTTCGTAAGGATATATCCCATTCATGACCATATCCCCTCTCCCATTCCTCCCATCCCACTCGATATCGTTATATTTTGACCAAATGCTCGATGATTCGCCGTTGGTCGTCCCGTCAAGCTCCGTGACCAGCGAGCCGGTAATGTCGTAGATCCTGATCTTAACCTCGTCGGCATCGGCCCCTAACTTATAGCGGATCTTCGTCTTTTCCCGGTTCGGACTGAACGGATTCGGATAGTTGGTAATGCCGGTCAGGGTCAGGTCGGGCTGGATAGTGAACGACCAGACCTCGGAGGTCGCCGCTTCGTTGGTGGCTAAAGCCGTCACTTTCCAATAATAAGTGTCTTTATCCAAACCGGGATCGAACTCATGGATGGAGTAAGTATAATTAAAGAGCGCTGGGTCCGCGCTGTCCGGCGAGCCGGTATTGGCCGATTTGGCAAATGATTGATTAGCTATTGTGAAGGTATCGTTCTTGGCCACATCTATCTTATATTCAGTCGTCTCCCCCTTATGGTGCTGCCAGGCAAAGGTTGGGCGGATACTGCCTACATTCTGCTTGTTATTATCGGGAGCGGTAAGAATTGGCGCTTCGAAAGTGGCGGATTGGGTTGCCACAGAAATACCTGAAAAATGTCCCACGAAATTAGCCGGTTCTCCAGTAATAATTACTTTAGCATCTGCATCCCCTTGACCAGAAGTGCCCCCAATATATACATAATATGTACCTGCAGATAAATCCGCAACCTTATCGGAGGTTGCCCATGTTGAGGTGTCACCAACATCTTTCAATGTTGCAGTCCAAGCGATAGTTTCATCCGATTTTCTCCTTATTTGATAAACTCCCGTATACGGCCCGTCTGTGCTGCCGGTGTCATTTGCCCTGCATGTTATGTTAATCCTCATGTCATAAGGCAAAGTAAATGTAGAAGAGTCTTTTTCCGATTGCTCATCTCCCCAATCGTAAGTTTCCAACCAATGATTCCACCACCACCCAGCAGTTACTATTTGTGCAGGCCCAGCACTAATGGTCTTTGGCCCACTTTCATATAGATATATTAGATCGCCAAAAGCGGTTGACCAATTACCTGCCCCGTCCCGATACTTAACGTGAGCATATCTTGCCCCATCTCCTCCGGGAAGATTTGCCGGAGAATAAGAGTTGTTATAACCAACTTGCTGCCAAGTGCCCTGCTGATCAACACTTATTTGCATATCTGTAACGCCGGTCAAACCATCCGAGGCCGACAGGGATAGGCTTGCAGTTTTTGAATTTGTGTATTGGGCGCCTTGATTTATTAAAACGGAACCAGAAGGAGGGGTTTGATCTAGTACGATATTGTCCGAAAAGGAACCGGACCAGTTAGTCGCTCCATCTCTAAACTGCACATAAACCGTCTTTGTCCCATCACCAGAAGGAATGGACCAGGGATAAGAAGTCGAATAAGCATATGTGCTCCAACTGCTGTTGTCGTTACTAATTCGCATATGGGTAACTCCGGTTAAGTTATCTGTGGCAGATAGGGTCAAAGTAACAGAGGTTGAGTTGGTATTCGCTGCTCCGCCGTTTATTGAGATGGAACCATCAGTCGGCGGGGTTTGATCTAGTACGATATTGTCCGAAAAGGAACCGGACCAGTTAGTCGCTCCATCTCTAAACTGCACATAAACCGTCTTTGTCCCATCACCAGAAGGAATGGACCAGGGATAAGAAGTCGAATAAGCATATGTGCTCCAACTGCTGTTGTCGTTACTAATTCGCATATGGGTAACTCCGGTTAAGTTATCTGTGGCAGATAGGGTCAAAGTAACAGAGGTTGAGTTGGTATTCGCTGCTCCGCCGTTTATTGAGATGGAACCATCAGTCGGCGGGGCTTGATCTAGTACGATATTGTCCGAAAAGGAACCGGACCAGTTAGTCGCTCCATCTCTAAACTGCACATAAACCGTCTTGGTCCCATCACCAGAAGGAATGGACCAGGAATAGGAAGTCGAATAAGCATATGTGCTCCAACTGCTGTTGTCGTTACTAATTCGCATATGGGTAACTCCGGTTAAGTTATCCGTGGCAGATAGGGTCAAAGTAACAGAGGTTGAGTTGGTATTCGCTGCTCCGCTGTTGATCGAAACGGAACCGGTTGGCGGATCGTCTTCTAAAGTGTTGTCATTATCATATTGCCAGCCACTATCATTGCCCACCTTATCCCTCACCTTTGCCGCAAAGTCGTAGTCAGTTGAATCCGCTGTAAGGGTCGGTGTCCAGGAGTTACTGCTTAACCAATCACTGTAATTCCAGCTGCCGTTATTAACTCTCCAGGCAAACTGATATGCTTGATCATGCAAGCCGGAACCACCGGTGTCTGAAGGATTGCTCACGGAAAGTGCGGGAGTCATATCATTGGTAATGTTTGGATAAGAGAATGCAAAAGTCGGTCCAGCCGTATCGACATAAACATCCTTAGTCTTAACCTCCGCACTATTCCCCGCCTCATCAATCACGGTAACTTTGAAAAGATACTTACCGTCATTAAAGCCGCTGTTGTAAACCGTGCCAATATTGGTCGGTGCCCAGACTAGATCATAGACGGAATTATTGGCCGTTTTGGCTTCCTGGCTGACCAGATTGACCACATACTGGTCAACCCCAGGGTCATAAAGCCCGTTGCCATTTGCATCGCGATAAGTATCGATCGAGACAAAGACCTTGCCGGAATTATCACTGACTTCGTAAGTTAATGTCGTTGATTTAATAGTCGAATTTGTCCCCGGCCCCGGCGCGAAATAATATGGGGCGGCGGAGAGATTGGCAGCAACCGGCATCGTATTATCCACCACGACCGATCTCTTCAGCAGATTGTCAACCGCCGCATTCCCGGCGTAATCCCTGACATCGACCACCATATAATAGGTCCCGTCAGTCACAAACTGGTTCGCGTCGTTTTTGCCGTCCCAGTTCTCATACGTTAGCGAAGCGGAATAAGCGTCGGCCTCAGAAGTTATCGTACGGACAAGATTAGTCAGGCTGCTGTCGCTGTAAACCTTGACCGAGTATTTGCCGACTTTCTTTATTGGGGCCGCCGTCCACGATGCCTCGATCCTTTCCGGCGGCTGGGGAACACCCGAAGCGGGATTGAGCGTCAAGGGGATCATGAAATAGAATCTCGCCCACTTCTGTGCCGGCTCAACGCTGTTCCCGTTCGGTGAAATACAATGCGGATCGGGATTGACTTCAGGGGTCGGTATTATCTTCGCGTTGGAGAAATCTTGCTGATCGGGTTCTTTAAGCGTTAGAACATTATCCTGGATCCAAACCGTGCCGCCCCACTTCTTGAGAGTTAGGTTTCCCGCCCGATCCCTTCCCTCGACAATAAAGGCATATTTGCCGGGGACAGCAAAACCGTCACCGTTAGTATCATAGCTGGTTATATTATCTGTGATCGTCCCTTCCCAGGTAATAGCCCGTTTCCCAGCATTCTGCCAGATATCACTTACCAATGTCTTTATCAGATTGCCGCTGTTAAAATCCGCTTTGGTGTAGGTCGTTTGACTGTCAAAAACTTTGTGAACTTTGACGGTCACCTTTGACGGCTCGGGCAAGCTGTAATAGAAAGTCGTTGACCTATGCACATTCGGATTATTTGGATCTTCATTGGTTGCAAAGCTCCACGGATTGGAAATATCTTCGTCAGGGGTGTTTGGCGCGGCGATCGCCACCGTCGGATTGACCAGATCGATCACAAAACTTTCTGAAGAAGACGAGGTCTCCGCCGTTCCATTATTCATCGCGAAATCATAGCCGGCAATCGAGAGCGCCGCGTTGCCGTTGGTATCACTGCCGGAAATCGTATATTTATAAGTGTATTCACCCGCGCTCAAACTATCATAATTGGCGGGATTGCCATTAACCTTCACTTCCGGATTAAATTTAAGCGGCTCGGAAGAGTTGAAAGTTATCTTGACCTCCGCGCCCTCTTTGGCATATTTTGGTAACTCATTGCCGCTAATTTCGCTCTGAATGCCGCTGAAGACCGGCTTAATCGTGTCAACCACCAACGTAACGGGTAACGCGTAACGCGTAATGTTATCCGCTAAATCTGTAGATTCAACTGTAATCAGCGCCGGGCCGTCGTAGCCAGGAATGGGGTCGAATTTCGCTTCAACCTGACCATTAGCCACCTGCCACTGGCCACTAATAACTAGTAACTGGGGAGACGCGCCATTTTGAGTCACGTAAACCTTCGGCGCTTCTTTTAACGCTTCGCTGACGTTGAACTTGACGCTTACCTGTCCGTTGACGGACGGTATACTGGCCGGGTTGGGCAAGACAGAAAGATCGCTGACCGACGGATTTGTCTTGTCGATCACAAACGTCTTTATTTTGTTGATCGGATTAAGCGCCAGATCGCGAGCCTCGACTGAAACCTCAACCGGCCCTTCCGCGTCTTCATCAATAATCAAATAATGGTATTCGTAACTATTGCCTTCAACCGTCGTCAAGTTGGCGGTTTTGGCCGCTCCGTTATTCAACGTTAGTTTGACCGACGGAGCCGCCTCAAGTGTTTCCGGGAAACTTAACTTTATGCCGACATCGCTGTCCAGCTTCGCGTACGGCGGATCGATCGAAAAATCGGTCGGCTCGGGCACTGAATAATCAACCGTCAGGCTGATCGTCTTGGGAATGGCCGTCCCGTAGAGCGCGTCCTGGCCGCTCACCCTGGCATAGTAATCGCCCGCCGGGAGAGGATTCCCGTCGTTGCCCAAACCGTTATATTCATAAACATACGAACCGGCGGTGTGGTTGAAAGTCTTGCTCCAGACCGCTTCGCTGGAAGAGTTGAGCACTTCGATCTTGACGAGAGCTTCACCCGAGATGTACATCGTCGGGTAATTGACCGAATAGTTAAAGTTGACCGAGTCCTTGGCATCGTCGCCGTTAGGCGAAAAGATCGGGGCGCTAGTCGAGAGATCGACCGTCGGCCGGGCGGAAACCAGCAGGATCGTCCCTTGTTCTTCAACCTTGGCGCCTAACTTGTCTTCGGCCTTGATCACATAGCTGTAATAGCCGTCCAAAGCCATATTTCCCGCGTTGTCCCGGCCATCCCAGTAGAAGGAATAATTACCAGGACCTTGAGGATCGTTGGTAATCAGGTTCTTGACGGTCGAACCGGTCGGCGTCCGGATATCGAGGCCGACGGCATAGTCGGGGACGCCGCCCGCCAGGCCGTAGGATATCCTGGTCAGGTCCGTCAAACCGTCCCCGTTGGGGGTGAAAGTCGCGGGGCTGGCCTGATGGCTAGCCAAGCGGAAAGTATCCGGGCTGGCCGCGAACGCGTCCGTTTTTGCTTCCGCGATATTTTTCGCGCGATCCTCGGCAACGATCTTAAAGTACCTCTCCCCTTCTCCGCTGATCGGATAACTGATGAGATGCTCCCCCGCGGTCTGGCTCTCACCGGTAATGACGGCCGCCAAAAGCATCCCGTCTTTGTCAAAGACGGAAACTTCAACGGAAGAATTTTCAGGAATAGAATAGGTCAGTTCCGCCTTGTTCTTTCGATAGTCGACGGCCAAGCCCTTGACCAGGATGTTGGGCGGGACGTTATCAACCAACACGGTATTCGATGATTCGGCCGGCTTCGCGCCGGGCTTGCCCGCCGAGGCGGGTTCACTAGGGTCCTCGGCCCAGACTTTGAACACATACGAACCGTCCGCGACGCGGTACTTATTGGCTGACGCGGTCGGGCCGTCATAAGCGCTTTCAAAATCGCCGTACCAGCGGGCGATATGCTCACCTTTTCCTTGAAGCTCATCGGCGATCAAGGTTTTGATCGTCTTCCCCTCCGCGCCAACGATCCACGCTTTGACTTTCAGGTTGTCCCGGCCGAGATAATATTTGATCTCCGTAAAGCTGTTGTTCGGGTTGACCGGCGCGAACGGATCGGGCTCGGCGAAAGCATAAGGGATAAGGGTCGGCACGCGATCAACGACGACCGCTTTAATTTCAGAAGTTACCGAATTACCGACCCAGTCCTCGGCATAGACTTCCCAGCTATAGGTGCCGCCTAATAATTCATTCCGCGAACCTCTGCCGTCCCAGGGCCAATCACCGGAGGAGGAAACCTGCGACTGAACGTCGCGGTTTCCTACTGTCGGGTAGACAAAGTTTTCCGTTGGGCCTTCGTGAGTGCGGAATAGTTTGCTATCGTCGCGATAGATGGAGAGCGTCGTGTAGACTGGTTCGCTGAATTTATACCAGAACTTCGTCGTATCTTTTACCCCATCGTCGTTGGGGGTGAAGGGATTGGGATCGGCGTTGAGGCCGAGGATAGTTGGCGGGGTGGTGTCAACGATGGTTTGGCTGATAACATTATTCGCAATATTCCCGGCCTCGTCTATCGCATAGATTATCGTGTTGTAGGCTCCATCGGCCAGCCGCTCACTGATCGGGATTTCGGAAAATAAAATCCATTGCCCCGTTGCGTTATCCCGTCGGTAAAGCTGGAAATTGTCTTTTCCCCAGGTCAGCTTAACTTCTTTGTTGGCTTCCGCCGAGATCTCCTGATTTAACAAATTACGCGTTACGCCACCTGCTCCGAGCGAAGTCGAGGAGTTCGCGTTACTCATTACGGAGAGGTAAATTTTCCCGTTTTCGTTCGTCTTCAGCGCATAGTCAACGCTATCGTACTTCCCGTCCCCATTTGGCGAAAAGGCATAGAGATTTTGCTTCGCTTCTACGCTGGGCGGCACGGTGTCTTTAATGATCGTCACATCCGAAAAGGTCATCACATCGGCGGTATCTTTCGGATGGGAAGTTACATAGATGGTGTTTTTCCCTTCCGTAATTAGCGCGACGTCTTTAAATTCAAAATTCCCTTTAGGGTCGGCTACCCCTCTCCGCGCCGTCCCGACTTCCGATCCTTCGATCGGAACGTCGGGACCCCCGCCGCTACCGTTTAGGAAAGGTGGCGGGGCATCGTTCTTGCCGACCACATAGAGATCGAGAATTGAATCCGGTTCTGCCGTTCCGTGGATATTGACCGTCTCCTTGTTGGTGATGTACCGGTCGGCAAGAACGATGGGCGCGGAGAGGGAAAACTTCCCTGGGAGCAAGGCGTATGTCGAAAAATGGTCCAAAGGGGCGTAAAACGCGTATTGCAATTCCCCGTTATTGAGCTCCACTTCCTGCCTGTTCCCGGCAACGATCTGCAAATCCCCGCCCGCCGTCACTTGATGGATATTCATCGGAAGATTTAATTTGCTTTCTCCAGGTTCAGGCAGGGGTTTGCTCATATCCCAAAGCCCCAACTTCGGATCGGCAAGATCGTCAAATGTATAAATAAACTTGAGCGTCGGCTTCTTATCTAAATCAAATTTCCAGGGCGACGGCTTGATCTCAACAATCGGGCCCGAGGTGATGATGATAGGCCGGTTTCTGATGTATATCTCATTCATTGCCACCGGCGTAATTGTTACCAGCTGGTCTTGAGGGAGTTTTGAGCCATTAACAAAAGCCCCTTTGGGGAATTCAAGCTGGGCCCGCTTATATGTGCTGTAAGCCGACATCTTTACCTCTTTCTCAATCAGCGTGCCGATTGAAACATCTTTGGTCGCGATATAACTGCCGGATTTTATCAATACGGTGTATTTCCCGTTTAACCGTCCGACATTCCACCAGCCGAGGCGGCCAGACGCGCCGCTGTTTGAAGTTACAAAAGTTTTCCAGGTCTTGCCGTCGAAATACATCAGTTCGTAAGGACCAGAGGCGTTGCCTAACACTTCCACATAGCGGGATTCGGAGGCATCAAGTTTAAGCTTGAGTTTGATCTTGTCGCTCTTCCAGTGCGATTGCCAATCTTTATCGCTGGTGGTATCAACCTTTTCTAAGACAATATCTTTATTCGTCCCACCGGTTTTGTCTTTTAAAGCCACATTCCAGCCGGTGATTACCACGTTGGGATTATCAATCGGAGAATTGCTCGTCCTGCCAAAGGGGTCGTTCTTGACAAACGTATATTTAAGAGCGGAAACCGATTGATAATCATCTTTAACGCTATAAAAGTCGGATATTTTAAGCTCCCGCCTGCCGTAAAATTCTTTTTCGTTAAAAATTAATCCTGGACTTTTAATTAGTCCGGCGGTTGGCAGAAGAGAATTGTCATCGTTGGTGGTCCAATTTATTCCCGCCGTAGCTAAATCTTCCGCTCCATAAGTCGTGTTTTTGTCGCCGCTTGAAGGAGACACTTTAACGCCCGAAGTATTGCTGGTTAACGAGTATTTCACGTCATTGACGTAGTCGGGAAGTGGCAAGAACTGGCCGAAGCTCTCCGTCGCGCCCCAAGCGCTTTTACCCGCGGCCTTATCAAACCTGACCTGACCGCTGCCGCTAAGTAAATTCCGATTATTCGCCGCCGCTTTTCTTTGGTTTAATTCGGTGGGATCAAGCTCCCAGA
>JBAZZV010000018.1 GCA_041658645.1 Candidatus Margulisiibacteriota bacterium | reverse complement strand
TTTCGGGATCGTATTCCACGGTCGCTTTTTCGGAGGCAAAGTTGACGTTCGCTGAAATGACGCCCCGAAAGCCGCGCAGGGCGTTCTCGATCGAGGTGACGCAGGAGGCGCAGTGCATCCCGGCTATAGAGATGAATAATTTTTCCTTCGCCATGAGGTCACCCCGCTAATATCTTGCAGATCCGCGTGATCGAATGGGAATGGGACTCCTCTTCTCTGGCCAGGTCGAGGAAGGTCTGTTTGGTCGTCTCGTCCGCCGCGCTCTCGGCCGCGCTAAGGTAGAAAGCCCTGGCGTCAACTTCATCTTTGAGGGCGATCTGGCAGACCTCCAGGTCGCTCGCTTCTTTATCGGCCAGATGCTCTTCGGTCAGCGGGGAAAGGGTCGCGCCGACATGTTCGAGCTCGTGCTCTTTGAGATCGCGATGCGTGGTATGTTTATAGATCCGCTTGAGCTGGTCGAAATGCTTCTTTTCCTCCTTCAGTATCTTTTCCAGCGCTTCTTTCCCCTTCGGGTTGACGATCCGGCGGGCGGCCCGGCTGTAATACTCGATCGCCTTCTTCTCTGATTTGAGCGCGATCAGGATAGCCTCGATATTATTATTTGCCGCGTTACTCATGAGGCTAATTATGACACCCCCTGGACACCGGGGTCAAATCCTTTTACCCTCACTTAACGACCCGCCAGCATCTCCGCCAGGTCGGCCTTAACTTCCCCCGTCGGTTTAATGGCGAATTTCTCAACCAGAACCCTCACAACATTCGGCGAGAGAAAGGCCGGCACGGTCGGGCCGAGGCGGATATTTTTGACCCCAAGATAAAGCAAGGCCAGCAGGACGATGACCGCTTTCTGCTCATACCAGCCGAGGTCAAAAGAAAGCGGCAATTCATTAACGCTCTTCACCCCGAACACTTCGACCAGTTTGAGCGCCACCACTGCCAGCGAATAGGAATCGTTGCACTGGCCGGCATCAAGGACCCGCGGGATCCCGCCAATATCGCCCAGTTCGAGCTGATTATAACGGAACTTGGCACAGCCGGCGGTCAGGATAACCGTATCGGCCGGCAAAGCTTGGGCCAGGTCGGTAAAATACTGCCGTTCTTTCAACCGGCCGTCGCAACCGGCCATAACAAAAAAACGTTTGATCGCCCCCGACTTCACCGCGGCAACGACCTTGTCCGCCAGGCTCAAGATAGTGTTGTGGGCAAAGCCTATCGTCAACTCTTTACCCGGCTTGTCCGACAGACCGGGGAGCGAGAGCGCTTTTTGGATCACCGCCGAGAAGTCCTTCTGTTTTCCATCTGCCCGATCGGCAATGTGGGAAACTCCCGGCCAGCCGGCCAGACCGGCCGTAAAAAGGTTGGACTGATAACTGGGCAACGGTTTTTGGATACAGTTGGTGGTGAACAAGATCGCGCCCGGAAAGTTCGCGAATTCACGCTGTTGGGCGTGCCAGGCCGTACCGTAATTACCAGCCAAATGCGGATACTTTTTCAGCCCGGGATAAGCGTTGGCCGGCAGCATCTCTCCGTGCGTGTAAACATTGATCCCCTTCCCCACTGTCTGCTGCAATAACTCGTCAAGATCAAGCAGGTCATGACCGCTGACCAGGATCGCCTTCCCCGCTTTCGTCCCAGTAGCAACTTTGGTTATCACCGGGTGACCGTAAGCTTCGGTATTTGCCTTATCGAGGAGCGCCATCACCGCCACCCCATTTTGCCCGGCAGCTAAAACCAATCCGACCAGTTCATCCGCAGAAATATCGCTCCGGACCGTCGCGGCCAGCGCTTTATGAATGAAGGCAAAGATCTCCGGACTGGCCTTTTTCAATATGTAAGCATGATTGGCATAGGCCGCCAACCCCTTCAACCCGTAAAGCAGGAGTTGTTTTAATGATCGCAAGTCTTCGTTCTTTTCGGCTAAAGCGCCAAGCGCCGACGGAATAGTGGCCCCGGTCTTCTTGACCAGCTCTTTGGCTTGAGCAATCTTTTGCTCCATTCTTTTGGGATCAAAATTCACATTGGTCACCGTCAGAAAGAGCCCTTCGACCACCAAGAGGTCGATCTGGTCATCAATGACTCCCCGCTGCCGGGCAGCAGTAGCCCAAATAGCCAGCCCTTGCAGCTGGGCGATCAATTCATCTTGTAAATTAGCAACCTCGGACGGTTTGCCGCACACGCCAGCTACCGTACACCCCTTATTCCCGGCCGTTTCCTGACATTGATAACAAAACATATTCATATTATTACCTCTTCTTTCTAATAAACCTGGGAGGGGATCCTCCAGACAAACACTTGGAGGAACCCCTCCCGCGAAACATTATCCAACAGAAACCCGATGCCGATCCGCCAACTCTCCCCGCTTCCCCTTGTTCCAACCATTCACCCGCGAAAAATAGCCGGTCACTCTGGTAATGTGATCGATATTGCGCCCACCGACCAGGATCTGCTCCAACTGCTGGACGGTGATCTGCGCCAGCCCTTTCGGCTCGATTTTCACTTTATCTTCCAGGCCATCGTATTCTTCGTGCCGGAAATACAGATTACCGGCATCATCGCTCGCCCACTGCACTTTCGAGCTCCTCTCCAACCAGGCGTTCAATTCATCTAAAGTCATATTTCACCCCCTTTCATTTTTACGCTCTTGCCATCTCTAAGATAGTCCGGTCGGCCAGCATCCCCCTGATCTTAGCCTGAACGGCGCCAAAACATGTTCTAACCTTGCACTTCGGGCTAAAGCGGCAACTCTCTTTCCTCAAAACGCAGTGGCTGATGGTCAGCGGCCCTTCGACCGCCTCGATCACATCGGCCAGTGAGATCCGGCGCGGATCAACGGCCAGACTTAGTCCTCCACACTTCCCCCGGCGGGTCAAAAGAAAACCGCGCCGAGCCAGCAACTGGACGATCTTGGCCACATGGTTATAAGGAACGTCGATCTCTTTGGCCAACGCTTCGCAGGTCGTCGCCTCCCCGTCCACCGCCAGACGGACCAGGATCCGGATCGCGAAATCAGAGGCACGCGTAATGTTCATAATAGGTATATGTTATACCTATTCAAATAATTGTCAAGGGCTATTTTCTTTCTGCTATACTTAACACCGTGAAACGAATCCTGCTACTGGCCCTCTGCCTGGCCTGCTGCGCGGCTGGCCACGCCGCCGCCGGCAACCTCCCCTTCCCCGAAGCCAAACGGCCAGTTTTCGGCCTCTCCCCCAACGTCTCGGCCGAGGTCATGGACGGGGTAACCGACGCCGCTTTTCTTGATTGGTTAGGCCGTTATGTCACGACCGAAGGGTGCCCGGCCGGCGCCTATCGCGTCCACCGCTACCTCGCCTACGACTACGATACCGTGTCGGAAGGGATCGGCTGGGGAATGCTGATCACCGCCATCATGGATAATGACGCCCACCCGACGAAAAGTTATTTCGACGGCCTCTGGCGCTATTACCGGGCCAATCTAAATAATTACGGCTTGATGAAATGGAAGATCTCCCGCGCCGGGATCGCGGATGATATCGAATCGGCCTCCGACGCCGACCAGAACGTCGCCCTCGCCCTCTTTTACGCCCACAAGCAATGGCAGGACGCCGATTATTTGCGCGCGGCCAAGGCTCTGCTGAAAAAGATCATGGCTTATGAGGTCGCGACCAATAAGCGGAAAGAATTTATCCTTAAGCCGGGGACCAAATGGGGCGGTTTTGGCATCACCAACCTTTCATATTACAACCCGGCCTATTACCGCTCCTGGGAAAGCTACGACCGCCGCTTCGGCCAGCTCCTCCGCCGGGCCGAAATGCTCTACGGCTATTTCTCCGCCCATTACGACACCGGCCTCTACCCCGATTGGTGCACCAGCAAGGGGGGAAGCACTTACCTTAGCTACAATTACACCTACGACGCCACCCATATCCCGCTAAAACTTGGGCTCGATTTTCGCTGGAACGGCGAGCACAGCCGGGAGCTAAAGAAACTGACCGCCTGGGCGGTCAAGGCGACGCAAGGCCGGCCGGAACTGATCGTCGACGGTTATCGCCTCGACGGGACGCCGACCGGTAATTATAACAACGCCCCCTTTGTCGGCCCGCTGGCCGTCGCCGCCTTGGCCGCGAGTAACCAACAGGCCTGGCTCGACAAGTGTTATGCCCAGCTGGTCGGCCTGGGGACCGGCGGCCGGTTCGGTTATTTCAATGACACTCTCCGGCTGATCTCTTTGATCATTATATCCGGCAACTGGCCTGACCTCTGGCCGACCAAACAAAAACAACCTGAACAATCCTTGCGAGGTTGGGGATAATTGGCTCGCCCATGTTGAGACGAGCCATCATGATCTTTGTTCTGGCTGATAATTGGCTGACCAGTCTGGTCAAGCGCCTTTTTCCCACTCGTTGGCGGCTGACCGGCCGCTGCCGGCAATGCGGCGAATGCTGCCGCCGGATCATCCTGACCATGACCCCGGCCCAGGTCCGGAGCCAGCTCTTCACCGGCCTCTCCGTCCGCTGGATCTCGTGGTTGTTTGGTTTCCGGCTGATCGAGATCGATCGCGAGTACCACTCGCTCATCTTCAATTGCCGGCACCAAACGCCGGAGGGTAAATGCGGCAACTACCGTTGGCGCCCCAACATCTGCCGCAATTATCCGCTGGTCGATTATTTTAAAGAGCCGCAGTTGCTACCGGGTTGCGGTTTCGTGAAAAACATCAGCGGTAAAACGATAGTGGAATAATTATCCCGAATTTCGATTCCCCATACTTTTCCTCCCGAGGCGGATCCGCCTTTGGCGGAAGTATGGGGATTCTTAGCATACCTGAATAGTTACGGCTGCCTTGGCTTTTTTAGCGGGGAAGAATCGAGATCAATATCTTTTTAAGTTCTTTCAGGTCAGCCGAGCAGGTTTCCCAAACAATCTTTTTATTAACGCCGAAATATTCATGAATTAAGCGATTCCTCATGCCGATCATCTGGCCCCACGGCATTGTTGAATATCGGGACTTTGCTTCCACGCCGACTTTGTTTGCCGCTTCTCCAATTATTTCCAGCTCACGGACGACAGCGTCAATGAGCATGTCATTGTCGCTGAATTGATCATAGGAAACATTCAGCAAGTACTTTTCTATTTTCTGGATAGCCTCAAAAATATGCTCGAGGTAAATCAGCTCATCTTTCATAAATTGTTTCGGCCTGTTTCAATACTTCCGCTCTAAAATGTTTACTGATCGCTTCCGATGTCAACAAATCAATTTTGTTACTAAGTTTTTTTTCAAAACTATTCTGAATATCAACAAATTTAAAAAAACCTATTCGCGCGGTTGGGGCGAACTCCACGAGCAGATCAATATCGCTATCTTCTTTCTGGGTGCCTTTCAGAAAAGAACCAAAGAGCGAAACCTTTTTGATGTCATTTCGAAATGGCCCCTGCTTAATCGCTTGACTGATGATTTCCTTGATTTTTTCCTTGTCAACCATATAGATTATCTTACTCAAATAATGCCCAAATGTCAAAATTCTCAGGCGGTTTCATGATCGCGTTGTGAGGAAGGAAGTTTTACCGGGCTGTGGTTTCGTGGAAAACATCGGCGGTAAAACGATATAGGTCGGCCTCTGGCCAGGCCTCGGCCGGCAAACCGGCTTTTAAGCAGACCTGTTTCAGGAATTCCGCGCGATCCCAACCCCACTCCACCGCCACTTGAGGCAACAAAAGGCCGGAGGCTTGGTCTTTCATTATGTACAACCCATCCCGGCCGATCTCTATCTCTTGAACATCTTTGATCTTCACCAAACGGGAGAGGACCGAGATCTCTATCGCCAGCGCCGGCAATTCGCTCTTGGTCACCGGGGAAAATCGCCGGTCTTCCGTCGCCGCCGCCACCACCATCTCCTGCACCGCCTGGAAGAGGGGCCTCGCCGCCGCGATATATCCGATACAACCGCGCAGTTCCCCCTCTTTTTTCAAGGAGACAAAAACCCCTCTCGGCTCATTGAGCGCCGGCTCGGGCGGAGTAAAGACCGGCAATTTCTTGCCGGCTAATTTATTTTCCACGGTCCGCCGGGCGATCTTCAACAATTTCTGCCGCTCACCAACCGTCAGCGGCACGGCGACCCGCTGGAAAGCGATCGCCGCGTAGCCGACGACTCGCGAGACATCACCGGTCGTGTCGCCGGAATTAGCTTGCTTGAGCAGTTCGGTCCGATTCGCTCCCAGGGCCGGGGTTAGCAGCAGAGCGGTGATCACCCCCGGGGCGGCACACGCTTCGCAATTCCCGTCCGCCAGGTCGCGGATAAACGCTTCCAGGCTCCCCGCCACCACATCCTTTATCCCTTTATCATCCAGCCGCTTAGCCAGGTCAGACGGGTGGTAATGCGACCAGTCGGTGCTGACCACGATCAGGGTCCGGTCATCGACCAGGTAGCTTAAAGCATAAGCGAGCGCCTGGCAATTAGCTAAGGAGATATTGCCGAAAAGGAGCGGGACGATCTTGAACTGGCCTAAAGTGGCTTGCAGGAAAGGCAACTGGACTTCCAGCG
Source organism: Candidatus Margulisiibacteriota bacterium (assembly GCA_041658645.1). Classification (NCBI taxonomy): domain Bacteria; kingdom Bacillati; phylum Candidatus Margulisiibacteriota; species Candidatus Margulisiibacteriota bacterium. The sequence goes on along the minus strand of JBAZZV010000018.1, from coordinate 3,198 downwards.
AATGCTCGGCAAGGTGAGGCTCATCGTCTACGACAAAACGGCTGTTCAGTTTGGTCAGATTAGCAATAAAATCACGGTCGACCGGCACGTTACCGAGCGGCGTGGCGAACTCGTCACAGCCCGGCAGCGCTATTTGGTCAAAAGAGAATTTGTGGCTGGCGCCGATCAGGATAACCCGATCGAACGACCGGCCAACCAGTTGCTGGTAACCGTAAGCCGCGACCTGGCCGGAAAACTGGTACCCGGCGTGGGGAACGATCAAGGCGACGAGCTCACCCGTGACCGGTTCGCCCGGCACTTTCGAAAGAAATTTATTTATCTGGAAGGCCAGCTCGGTTTTATCGGCCGGATAGAAAGAACCGGCGACGGCCGGCGGGCGCGTAGCCGCCAAACCGATCGTGACCGTAAACGACAGGGCCAAGCAGAACGTAACAAACCGGCGCATACCGCAATTATAACATTACTCTACTGGAACCTGCGACTGAACGTCGCGGTTCCAAGTATTTTTCTTTCTTGCGAGGAAACCGCGAAGTTTATTCGCAGGTTTCCGAGCAACAGTTTAACTCAGGACGCGCAGCAGAAGATAAAGCCCCACCCCGATCAAGCTTAAACCGCAGATGAGATTGAAGACCTTGGCCAATTGAGGGAATTTACCAGGCAAGATCGGGGCCAAGACGCCGATCAGGAGCAACGGCGAAAGCACCGTCCCCAAACCGAAAGTAAAGCCATAAAGAGCGCCCTGAAAAAAACCGCTGGCCAGGAACATGATCTCGGTCAGGACCGCGATCAGCGGCAGACAGGGTGCCAACCCAATGGCTAGCCCTAACACGATCGGACCTTGGGAGCGGCAGAGCCGATGATCATTTCCTTTCCCGCCCAGGACCAGCAGACCCAAGATAATGATAAAGGCGCCGGCCAGCGACCAAAGAGCCACGCCCCAAGCTCGGCTGTAAAAAAGCTGGAAGAGATAATAACCGATATAACCGACCACTCCCCCCAGCAAGGTGTAGACCCCTAACCTGGCCAAGCCAAAGAGCAAAGCGGCCTTCAGCCCTTCCTGCCAGGTCCGCCGCGTCCCCGCAATAAAAGGGAGGAGGATCGGCGCGCAAACCAGCAAGCAAGGGCCTGCCCCGATGACGAATCCCTGCGCGAACAGTGAGAGTAATTTGCCTGTCGGCATAGCGGCGTATATAATAACCCATATGACGGACAGCGGCAATCAGAAGACCGTTATTTTCCCCCTGGCTTTCGTCCTGACCGGCGCCGCCGCGCTGACCGCCCAATTCCTCCTGGTCCGCGAACTGATCAACTTCAGCGCCGGCAACGATCTGATCTACGGCCTGGTCATTTTCTCCTGGCTCCTCCTTTACGCCGGCGGCAGTTGGCTGCTCGGTAAATTCGCCCATAAAATAAAGGATAGAATATTTGCTTTTTCCGCCGGGCTCGCGCTGGTCGCCCTGCTCCTGCCGGGCGAGATCTTTCTGGCCAGGGTGATAAAAGTTATGGGCGGAGTGGCCGGCGGCGCTCTAGCCGGCCTGCCGGCCACCCTCTGGGCCACTGGCGCCCTGCTGGCGCCCCTGACCCTGACGCTCGGTTTCCTCTTCGCGCTGGGGAGCCTCCTCTTGGCCGAAAACCAGGCCGACCCGCCGCGACAGGTCGGCTTGGTCTATATTTACGAAGCCCTGGGCGCACTGGGCGGCGGAGCGGCTTTAAGCTTTTTCTTGATCATTTTCCTGGACCCGTTCCAGATCGCCGGACTCCTGAACTTACTGGCCGCCGTGACCCTGTTTTTCCTGGGGAAAAAATCAGCTCGCGGCAAGATCACCTTCATCGGCGGCGGACTGGCCGTGCTGGGACTGGCGCTCCTGCTGGGCGGACCATGGTTGAATAGCGTCTCGACCCAATTGAGCCTGGGCCCGCAACGGCTGGTCGAGGTCGCGGACTCGCCCTACGGCCGGATAATCGTCACCCGCTCCGGCCCCGCGACGATCTTCTACCAAAACGGCAACTTGCTTCTGGCCGGCGCCGACCGGCAAAACGACGAAGAGGTCGCTCATCTTTCCCTCCTGCCACGGGCCGAACTGGGCCGGATACTGCTGATCGGCGGCGCGCGGCCCGGCCTGATCAACGAATTAAAGAAATATCCGCTCCAGCGCCTGGACTGCCTCGAGCTCGACCAGAAATTGATCGCCTTGATCGGGCAATATTTCGGTCTGGACGCCTCGGCCAATATCCTGGCCGTTGATGGGGTCAATTATCTGCGGCAGACGAAAGAAAAATATGATCTTATCCTGATCAACCTGCCCGGGCCAAGCAGCACGGTCTTCAATCGCTGCTACACTTTGGAGTTCTTCCAATTGTGCCGCGGAAGATTACGGCCGGGAGGGATCCTGACCTTCCACCTGCCGACCGCCGACGCTTACCTGGGCCGGGAACTGGTCTTGCTCAACCGCTCCCTCCGGCAAACTGTCGGGCGCGTTTTCCCCCACGTCCTGGTCATCCCCGGCAATTACAATTACTTTTATGCTTCCGACGCGCCGCTCCCCAGTGAACGGGCCGCGCTGTTCAGGCTCTGGTCGAGGAAAAATATCAAGACCAGATATTTTAACAGCGCGGCGCTGGCCGGCCTCCTCTGGCCGGACAAAGTCAAATATTTACGTGCTGTTATTGAGGACGACCAGCCGACCCCGCTCAACACGGCGGCCCGGCCTGTTTCATATTTCTACGAGCTCCTCCTCTGGAGCCGCTTTTTCTCGCCGGCCCTGACCGGGCCACTACTGGCCATATTCAGGCTTGATCTTATTCAACTCTTGATCGGCTTGCTTATCTTTGGTTGCGGTCTAAATGTGTTGGCCAGGCTGGTCAAACCAACCCGCGCCCCCGCGCTGGTTTTCGTGCTGGGCGCGGCCGGTCTCGCCGCGCAATTGTCCGTCATCTATGCCTGCCAATCAGATTACGGCGACCTCTACCAATTGATCGGTTTATTGAGCGCCGCTTTCATGGCCGGCCTGGCGACCGGTGGTTATGCCGCTATTGCGCGAATTAGCGCGCGGGCGGAGCAAACTCCGGTTATCAGGTTGGCCGTCTGGTCATTGCTCCTGGTCCTGCTCGGACTGCACTTTACCCTGAAGGTCTGCCCGCTCCCGCTGGCCTCTTTTCTTATCGCCCTGCCGATCGGCGCCGTTTTCCCCCTGGCCG
>JBAZZV010000017.1 GCA_041658645.1 Candidatus Margulisiibacteriota bacterium | reverse complement strand
ATAGCCGGGATGCACTGCGCCTCCTGCGTCACCTCGATCGAGAACGCCCTGCGCGGCTTTCGGGGCGTCATTTCAGCGAACGTCAACTTTGCCTCCGAAAAAGCGACCGTGGAATACGATCCCGAAACAACCGATGTGCCGGCGATAGAAAAAGTCATCGAAGCGACCGGTTATTCCGTGATCAAACCGCAACCGGCTGACGGCGTTGACGTGGAAAAAGCGGCGCGCGAAAAAGAGATCAATAATCTATTGTTTAGGTTCGGCTTCTCCCTGGCCTTGAGCCTCCCGCTGATGTATTACATGCTGCACCTCCTCTTCGGTTGGCCGATGCCGGAATTTGCGATGCGCAACGCGGCGACCATCGAACTGCTGCTTGCCACTCCGATCATGTTCCTGGGGAGTATCTTTTTTACCAGGGGGATCGTTTCCCTGGTCAAGACGCGGACCGCCAACATGGATACCCTGGTTTCCATCGGCGTAGGGGCGGCTTTTCTCTACAGTTTATATGTCACGATCGCCATTTGGCTGGGCAAGACCGGGTTGGGAATGGGCGATCTTTATTACGAAGTGGCCGGGTTCCTGATCACCTTTATCCTGCTGGGAAAATACCTGGAAGCGGTGGCCAAAGGCCGGACCTCGGCGGCGATCAAAAAACTGATCGGCCTGCAGGCGAAGACCGCGCTGGTCATCAGGGACGGCCAAGAGGTTGAGATTCTGACCTTGGATGTCCAGATCGGGGAGATCATTATCGTCAAACCGGGCGGAAAGGTCCCTGTTGACGGAGTGGTGACCGACGGCTATTCCAGCGTTGACGAATCGATGGTGACCGGCGAGAGCATCCCGGTCGAGAAAAAGATCGGGGACAAGGTTGTCGGCGCGACTATCAACAAGACCGGGTCGTTTAAATTCAAGGCCGAGAAGATCGGTCAAGACACCTTTTTGGCTCAAGTTATAAGATTCGTCGAAGAGGCGCAGGGGAGCAAAGCCCCGATCGAAGAACTGGCGGACAAGATCTCCGCTTATTTTGTCCCGGCGGTCGTTTTGATCGGGTTGGCCTCGTTCGTCATCTGGCTTTTAGCTGGACAGAGTTTTATTTTCGCGCTGACGGCCTTTATCGCGGTCCTGATCATCGCCTGTCCGTGCGCGCTGGGACTGGCGACTCCGACGGCGGTCATGGTCGGGACCGGCCTGGGCGCGGAACACGGGATATTGATCAAGAGCGCGGGAGCTTTGCAGATGGCCGCGCGGATCAACATTGTGGTTTTTGACAAGACGGGGACCTTGACTAAGGGGAAGCCGGAAGTCACGGACATAATTGTTGTGGAACCTGCGAATGAACTTCGCGGTTCCACAAGCGGTGAGGAACCGAGACGTTCAGTCTCAGGTTCCGAACTTCTATTATACGCGGCGGTGGCGGAGAAGAAGTCGGAGCATCCGCTGGCGGAAGCGATCTTACAGAAGGCTAAAAGTACCGGGCTGACCGTTCCCGAGCCGCAGACCTTTAGCGCGATCTCCGGCCAAGGGGTGGCTGCCGATGATATTTTGCTCGGCAACCGCCAGTTGATGCGGGCCCGGAATATCGCTGTCTTAGAGATTGAAACGAGGGTCCAGGCGCTGGAAGCGGAGGGTAAGACGGTTATGCTGGTCGCCAAAAGCGGTAAATTGGCCGGCCTGATCGCGGTGGCGGATACTTTAAAGCCAGCTTCCAAGGCGGCAGTTGAGCGGCTGCGTAAAATGGGGAAAGAGATCGTGATGATCACCGGGGACAATAGGCGGACCGCTGAAGCTATAGCGAAACAGGTTGGGATCGACCGGGTATTATCCGAAGTTCTCCCCCAGGACAAAGCTGATAATATTAAAAAACTGCAGGCCGGAGGGAAGAAGGTAGCGATGGTCGGCGACGGGATCAACGACGCGCCGGCGCTGGCCCAGGCTGATATCGGGATCGCGATCGGTTCCGGAACGGATGTGGCGATCGAGGCGGGAGAGATCGTCCTGGTCCGGGATGACCCGCGCGACGTCGTCACCGCGATCGAATTAAGCGCTTTCACCATGCGTAAGATCAGGCAAAATCTCTTCTGGGCCTTCATTTATAATACGCTTGGTATTCCAATCGCGGCCGGGATATTGTATCCTTTCACCGGTTTCCTGTTGAATCCGGTCGTGGCCGGCGCGGCGATGGCCTTCAGCTCGGTTTCGGTCGTTTCCAACTCATTGTTGATGCGGCGGTTCAACCCGCGTCATTCACGCCTCAATCCCACTGCAACAATTCTTTGATCTTAGGCGCGGCCAGCGGCGTTTTTGACAGCATATAGGCGAATTCCGCCCGGGTCAAACGCTGGCCCGGATAAAGATTGACCGTGGCGAACTCCAGCAGGCCGGCTTGCTTGGCCGCCGCAATTTCTTTGATCGCCCAGTGCCTGCCCGAGAGATCGGCAAAAGGCCTCTCTTGCGCCCTCGGCAGGGCGAATTTGGAAAACCTGACCATCATCACAATGCACTCCAGCCGGGTGATCGGCCGGCCGGCGTTGAATTTGCGGTCCGGTCCGGCTGTTATCAAGCCGGCGTCATAAGCCGCTTTCAAATAAGGCGTCAGCCAGCTGGTCCGCGGGGTATCTTTGAACGGCAATGACTTGATCTCTCTCGGCAGAGAGATCCCGCTGGCCATTACGAGCATTTTTAAAACATCGGCGCGTTTTATTGTTTTTTCCGGACTGAAGGGCTGGCCGGCTGGCGTTTGCAGGAAGCCCAGGGTCGCGACTTGTTCGATCGAGTCTTTGGCCCAGTAAGTCCTCGACACGTCGGAGAAATTGGCCAGCCGCAATATCCTCACGCTCCGGGCTTCGATCGTTTGGCCCGCGGCGTCCAGGCCGGCCGCGCTAAAAGTGTTCCGGCCGAGTGAGAGCGCCTCTGCGGTCTCAAACAGGCGGCCTTGGCTGATCGGGACCATTTTATCGTTGATCGCCACGGTCTTGATCTCATTGTTCAGGACGAAGCCGCCGATCGTGATCCTGTCCTTATAAACAACTGATTTATCGTCCGGTTCGGCGATATTTAGTCCCGGCGTTTCTTTGCGGACCACGGCTTCTCCGGTCGGCAAAAGCGACGGCGTATACGAAAGCGAGAAAAAATGGGTCACGTTGCTTGATTCGGCGTAATAAGGATGGTAGGCGTAATCGAACTGGAAACCGGCGAGATTAAGGCCCAGACCAAGCGTGGGATTGACGCCGTTGCTGGTGGGGGTGGAAGAAAAACTTTGATCAAGGCCGCCCCGGACGGTCAGCAGCGGATTTAACTGCCACTCCAGGCCGGCGTGGTAGGCGGAAGGAGCTTGGCGCGTCAGCCACAGGTCGTAGTCGAGCGCCATCAGCAGACGGCCTTCAAAATCGGTCAGCGAGCCGCCGATCTTGGCGACGGCGGGGATCCCTTCGGCGTAGCCGTAATCCCAGTTTATCCGGCCGCCCATGGCGAAGGGTAAAATATTCTGCAAGTTTAGCCCCAGGGTCAGCCGATCGGATAAGGTGTATTTGACCCCCAGGTCGAGGTCGTGCCCGGTCCCGAGGCTGGCCACGCCGCCGCTAAAGCCCTGGTCGAAGATCTTGTAATTGAGGCCAACGGACAAGGCCTCGTTGATATTGCCCGACAGCGCTAAGAGGTACACGTCGTTGTGATAGTCAAAATAAACCAGGCCGTATTGCGTCGGTGAAGGGATATTGCTGATCCCCGAGCGCACGACCGCGACGCCGCAGCCGTATTTCTTACCTTGAAAACTGAAAGGGGTGGAATAGGTCAAGGTCAGGTATTGGACCTCATTAAAGAGGTTAGAATACATGCTGAAGGCGATCCAAGACTTGATATTCGAGACGCCCGCCGGGTTCATGAGGATGCCGCTGCCGTCGTCGGCCACGGCCACAAAAGCTTTCCCCATGCCCATCGGCCGCCCCCCCACGCCGATCTTGACCGGGTCGTCGGTGAAGCTGACGCCTCTCGCGGCGGAGAACAAAACAAGAACAAAAAATATGATGACCAAGATCGCGCGGTTTAGGCTCACGCCGATAGGCCGTTTGACCGCCCTCATCTGCGCAGTATCGCGATCTTGCCTTTGAACAAGGTCTTGCCGTTTGACCGGTCGACCACGTGGAGGAGGTAGAGGCCGTTGCCGACTCCTTCGCCCAGATCGGAGATCCCGGCCCAGAGAAACGAGTTGGCGCCCGCTTTGCCGCCGCTGGCTCCGGCGTTAAAGGTCTTTTTCATGATCAGGTCGCCGGTCAGCGAAAAGAGATAAACGTCGATATTGGTATCCTGCGGCAGATTATACATAATGGTAGTCGGCTCCTTGGCCGGGTTGAAGGGGTTCGGCGAATTTATCACCGTGCCGCTCGGCAGGGGATAAGCTTTGACTTTAAAGCCCGAGGGCAAACTACCTTCATTGCCGTTGGGATTTTTGACCACGACGTCCCGGACGCCTTCGGGGACGCCGGCCAGGTTGAATTCACAGTTAATTTCGTTTGAAGTCAGCGCGGTGTTGAGGCCGACGATATCGGTTAGCCCCGTTTTCTTCAGTTTGACGACGGCGGAATTGGCGAAATTGGCGCCGCTGATCTTGACTTGGATGGGAGCGATGTTGAGTCCCTCGCCCGGATCGATGGCCACAACAATGGGGGCGAGGATGACCTCAAAGGCGCCGGGGTAAAAGCCCAGCCGGATGACCAGATTGGCGCTAACGACCTTTCCCAGCTCCTGATTGTTCAGCCGGCCCGTTAGCGCGTAATTGCCCGAGCTCGCGATAACTGCCCCGTTGTCCATGGTATCGAGGGTGATCCTATAAGTGCTCGAGGCCGCCGGCGCCCAAACGGGCGTGGCCAGGACCAGGCAGACCAGCGGTATTAATAATATGATCAAATATTTGTTAGCCATGTTATTAAATCCGAACGTCCAAGACTAAATCCGAAAGTCCTAAATCCTAAATCCGAACATTGTTCTGGCCAAGCTCAATCCAATTAGACTAAATCCGAATGTCCGAAATCCGAACAATATTTTCGACTGCTTTTTGCAGCAGGTGTTTATCGGGCAGCGAGAGCTGGTATTTTGAAGCAAAAAGTTTGTTGGAAAGCCCGCCTAAAGCATATTCAACCGAAATATGTTTCTTCCCGGCGCCTAAAACGATGCCGATCGGCTCATTATCGTCTTCGGCCATCTCTTCTTTCTTGAAATAATTTAAATACATGTTCATTTGGCCGATATCCTGATGGGTTATCGTCCCAAGTTTAAGATCGATCAGAACAAAACATTTAAGCAGTCTATGATAAAAAACGAGATCAACGTAAAAATGTTTGTTATCCAGTGTCAGGCGATACTGCCGCGCGACAAAGGTGAATCCTTTGCCCAATTCCAGCAGGAAGTTTTGCATATTATCGATGACTTTTTGTTCAAGCTCTTTTTCAGAGTAACGATAATCTTCCGGTAGACCCAGAAATTCCAGGACATATGGATTTTTGACCACATCCTCGGCTTTCTCTATTTTGTGGCCTTTCGCGGCCAGCGCCAGCACCCCTTTTTTGTCTTTGCTTAGGGCAAGCCGCTCAAAAAGCATGGAATTGACCTGTCTTTCCAGCTCCCTTACGCTCCAGTGGTTCGCCAGGCATTCTTTGCCATAAAAAGAGCGAGCCAGATCATCGGAAACTCCCAACAGTTCAATATAATGACTCCAGCTCAATTGGTCAGACAGTGTCTGACTTTTTGGGTATTTAAGATACAACAACCTCATATATATGACGTTGCTTCGGCTAAAACCTTTCCCATATCTTCCCTTTAGGTCGCAAGCGATCTTGTCCAGCAATTTTGAGCCATATTCGGCCTTCTCCCTGCGACCCTGTTCATAAATAACTATATGCCTGCCAATTTCCCAATAAGTTTTCACGATTAAGTTATTGACCTGTTGGAACGCTTTTTGGCGCGCCTGACGCAAAAGCGTCCCAATTGAATCTATTAGGTTATGGTAATTGTTCATTCTAAATCCGAATTTCCTAAATCCTAAATCCGAACATTGTTCTCGCCAAGCTCAATCCAATTAAACTAAATCCGAACGTCCTAAATCGGGACTAAATCCGAATGTCCGAAATCCAAAATCCGAACATTGTTCCCGCAAAGCTAAATCCAATGCAACTAAATCCTAATTTCCTAACTCCTTCCGCCGATCTATATGTAGTGTAGCGGCGACCTTTAGGTCGCCATTTATGGGGGTCTTCCGCCGAAGGCGGAAAATCCTAAATCCCAACATTGTATGCATCACTTTGTTCGGCATTTATCTTAAATGCTTTGTTTCACGGGACACAATATTTTCGACTGCTTTTTGCAGCAGGTGTTTATCGGGCAGTGAGAGCCGGTATTTTGAAGCAAAAAGTTTGTTGGAAATCCCGCCTAAAGCATATTCAACCAAAATATGATCTTTTTTAGTCCCTAACACAATGCCGATCGGCTCATTATCATTTTCCGTCATTTCTTCTTTTTTAAAATAATTGAGATACAGGTTCATTTGCCCGATGTCATGATGAGCGACCAAGCCGAGTTTTAGATCGATCAAAACAAAGCACTTTAATATTCGATGATAGAAAACAAGATCAACGTAAAAATGTTTATTGTTCAAGGTGATCCGGTACTGGCGGGCGACGAAGGAAAAGCCTTTCCCCATCTCCAAAAGGAATTGCTGCATATTATCGATGATTTTTTGTTCAAGCTCTTTTTCGGAGTAACGATAATCTTCCGGTATGCCCAGAAATTCCAGAACATATGGATTTTTGACCACATCCTCGGCTTTCTCTATTTTGTGGCCTTTCGCGGCCAGCGCCAGCACTCCTTTTTTGTCTTTGCTTAGGGCCAGCCGCTCAAAAAGCATAGAATTGACTTGGCGTTCCAGTTCCCGGGTGCTCCAGTGGTTAGCCGCGCACTCCTTTTCGTAAAAGGAACGCGCCAGACCATCTTCCACGGACAGCAATTCAATTATGTGTGTCCAGGATAAAATGGCAGGCACTGCCTGCCATTTCTGGTAAGCCAGATAAAAATTACGCATATTAAGCATATTTCTCCGTGAAAATCCTTTTCCATAGCGCTCTTTTAGGTCTTTTGACAAGGAATCTAAAAGATGCGATCCATATTCAGCCCGTTCTTGACTTTCCTGTTCGTATAATATGATATGCCTGCCGATTTCCCAATAAGTTTTCACGATTAAGTTATTGACCTGTTGAAACGCTTTTTGGCGCGCCTGACGCAAAAGCGTCCCGATTGAATCTATTAGGTTATGGTAATTGTTCATTCTAAATCCGAATTTCCTAAATCCTAAATCCGAACATTGTTCTCGCCAAGCCCAATCCAATTAAACTAAATCCGAACGTCCTAAATCCTAAATCCGAACATTGTTCTCGCCAAGCTCAATCCAATTAAACTAAATCCGAACGTCCTAAATCCTAAATCCGAACATTGTTCTCGCCAAGCTCAATCCAATTAGACTAAATCCGAATGTCCGAAAATCAGAAATCCGAACATTGTTTTCGCTATTTATTTATAATGTGCGAAGCACTCATTGTTCGGATTTAGGACATTAGGATTTAGGATTTATCTCCCCAGCTTCTCTTCGATCGCCTTCATCCTGGCCTCGAGCGCCAGATTTTGGGCCTTCAGGGCTTCGATCTCTCTGGCTTTTTCCTGATAACCCTGGAGCAGGATGACCGACAGTTTTTCGTAATGGACAGATTCGGGTGAGCCGCTCGCGTTTAATTCGACTAATTCAGGGAAAACTTTAACGACCTCTTCGGCGATCATGCCGAAATCTTTTCTGTCCGGCGTGGCGGTGTGTTCGTTCCACCGGAAGCGGACGGGCCGGAGTTCCCCGATCTTGTTCAGGTCCGCTTGATAATCGACGATATCTTTTTTATATCTGCGGCTGGAGCTTGACGTCAGAACTTCAAGGGTAGTCGCGGATAAGACCAGGGTCGTGCCGGTGCCGGCGGCCAGTCCCGAAAAGTAGACCCCGCCGGTTGCCTTTAGTTTTCCAGCTACCTCGAAGGTTACACTCGGGCTCGTCGTCCCGATGCCGACGTTGCCGCCCATGATCGCCATGGTGTTGGCTGCCGTTATTGTCCTGCCCGCGGTATTGTCCAGGCCGATCCCGAACGAATAATCACCTTGGGCGGTCATCCGGCTGCCCAAAGCGGTCGCGTACATTCCGCTGGCGACGGACTGGATCCCGATCGCGACCGAACCATTACTGCCGGTCGCCTGCACATTATCTCCCAGCGCTACCGCCGCCGTCCCGGTCGCTTTGGCGTTATACCCCATCGCCACCGCGCCGTAGCCGCCGGACGCGTCCGCGTTATAGCCGTAAGCGAACCTCGGAGTTCCGCCGTCCTTATTGGCTCCGACAAACTTGCCTTCGATCGACACGTCGCCGCTGACGGCTAATTTATAAGTACCGGGGCTGGTCGTACCGATGCCGACGTTGCCGGTGCCTGCTCCATTTATTGCCAAATTCCCTGCTCCTGTTGAACCACTATCCACTCGAGCAACATTCGAACTATCAGCCCATAAGTAAAGTGCTCTGTTTTGACCAACATTACTTACTCTGATTCCTGATGTTACTGCGTCGGAAGCTTGAAGAATATCTAATTTTGTTCCCGGCGCCGTCGTCCCGATGCCGACACTGCCCGATGAAGTCGCAAGATTAGCGCCTGCGGTATTGGTCAACGTGCCTGTCATGGTGTCGCCGGCTTTGAGGACGTAATTGGAACCGCTGACAGCGGTGGTCTGGATAGTCGTGTCCGGGAATTTGATCCCGCCGGCGGTCATTTCGATCGTGCCGGCCACGCTCAATTTTTGTCCCGGCGCCGTCGTGCCGATGCCGACACTGCCGGCAAAATAAGCGCCGCCGGTATTTTTAATGTGGGCTTTTTCAGTGCTTAGATTATCAGAGTAAAAACTTGCGATCTTCGCGCCAGCGGTGTTCAGCGCGTTCACGTTCCCGAACTTGAGGCCGATCGCCGTTGCACTGTCTGCCGCATTTCCTTTCAATGATAATGCATCGGGGTTATTAGCTTGTAAAGGAAGCTCATACTTAATAGCGTCAGGCGCCAGATACATAATGGTGCTGGCATTAGAGGCAACGTTGATCTGGCCGCTGGCTCCCCAATAGAAACCGGTATCGGGATCGCCGGAAAAAGAGAATGCGGGAGCGTTATAAGCGCCATTGCCGACATGAACTCCGGCGGTGTTGGTCAGCGTGCCGGTCATCGTGTCGCCGGCTTTGAGGACATAATTAGATCCGCTCATGGCGGTTGTTTGGATCGTCGTGTCGGGGAATTTGATCCCGCCGACCGTTGTTTCGATCGTGCCGGCGACGGTCAATTTTGAGCCGGGTTCCGTTGAGCCGATGCCAACATTGCCGCCATATAATAACGTCAGTTTTTCTCCGGCTCCGCTCGAGAAAGTGTAGACTTTACCCGCATCTCCAGGATTATGGGTAGTCACGAATGCCATGGGGCCTGCGCCGTCGGAGGTTTTTCCAATTTTATGTGACACGGTGCTATTGCCCGAAGAGTACTCCCACCCGATATAGCTGTTATAGGGCAGTGTAAGTTTCTCATCGGGACTGGCGGTCCCGATGCCGACGTTGCCGTCATTCCTGACGTAGAGCAGGGTGGCGTCGGTTGAGGCAGTTACGTTCAGGGCGGAAGCGCCGCTGTCGGCCGTTGCTCCCTTTACTGCCAGGCGGGAACCCGGCGCCGTCGTCCCGATGCCGACATTGCCTGCATTTGTTACCGTGTCGCCGTAGAATGACATAATATTCCTGTCCACGCCATTCTTCTTTTGTACAAAATTATAATTTATTTCTCCATTAGAGAGAGGCCATTCCGATTGGACCCTTAAATCCCAACTCGAACTATGAGCTAATTTAATCAAATCCGCCGGCGGATCTTGATAAACATTAGCCTTAAATATTTCCAGCTTCGCCCCCGGGCTCGCCGTGCCGATACCGACATTGCCGGAAGAAGTCGCGAGGTTGGCACCGGCGGTATTGGTCAGCGTGCCGGTCATGGTGTCGCCGGCTTTGAGGACGTAGTTTGATCCGCTCATGGCGGTGGTCTGAATAGT
>JBAZZV010000016.1 GCA_041658645.1 Candidatus Margulisiibacteriota bacterium | reverse complement strand
AGCGCTTCGCGGGTGTTCGAATCGGTCCTGATCCGCAGGGCGGGATCCGCTGTTCCGGCGTCGATCGACATCGTGCCGGTCATGGTATCGCCGGCCTTGAGGACATAGTTCCCGCCGCTCATGGCGGTTGTTTGGATGGTGGTGTCGGGGAATTTGATCCCGCCGGTGGTTGTTTCGATCGTGCCGGTAACGGTCAATTTTGAGCCGGGTTCCGTTGAGCCGATGCCGACGTTGCCGCCATGTAATATCGTCAGTTTTTCCCCGGCCTGACTTGAGAATGTGTAGACTTTACCCGCATCTCCGGGATTAAAGGCGGTTTCAAATAGCAAAGGGCCTGCGCCGTCGGAGGTTTTTCCAATTTTATGTGTCACGGTGTTATTGGCCGAAGAGTACTGCCACCCGATATAACTGTTATAGGGCATGGTCAGCTTCACCCCGGGGGCGGTGGTCCCGATGCCGACATTGCCGGCCTTGGAAACATACAGCGCTTCGCGGGTGTTCGAATCAGTCCTGATCCGCAGGGCGGGATCCGCTGTCCCGGCGTCGATCGACATCGTCCCGGTCATAGTGTCGCCGGCTTTGAGGACGTAGTTTGCCGGTGTTGCGGCAGTAGTCTGGATGGTTGTATCGGGGAATTTAATTCCGCCGGCGGTCGTTTCGATCGTGCCGGTAACGCTCAATTTTTGTCTTGATTCCGTCGTGCCGATGCTGACGTTGCCGCCCTGAATAACCCTTATAGCGTCAACCCATGCAGTATTGCCCGCATTTCTTGTGTTAAGTGTAATATATCCGCTTCCACCATCATCATCAGAATATAATGTTAAATTAGTAGAACCTCCTAAATATGCCGCTTCTCCGATGTTATTTCCAGCTATGTCTAAACTACCCCTAAAAATTGATGTCCCGTTAACATCTAACTTTGCCCCCGGTCCCGTCGTCCCGATGCCGACGTTGCCGGCCTTGGAAATATACAGCGCTTCGCGGGTGTTCGAATCGGTCCTGATCCGTAAGGCGGGATCCGCTGTCCCGGCGTCGATCGACATCGTCCCGGTCATGGTATCGCCGGCCTTGAGGACGTAGTTCGAGCCGCTAACGGCGGTAGTCTGGATGGTGGCGTCGGGGAATTTGATCCCGCCGGTGGTTGTTTCAATCGTCCCGGCGACGCTCAATTTTTGTCCCGGGGCAGGGGTGCCGATGCCGACGTTGCCGCCTGTTTTTACGCGCATTAATTCCGTCGGAGTAGCGCCACTGACCGACCGGACGATGAAGTTTGCGTTATTGCCCTGCGAGAAATCTGCAAAGATACTTCCATTACCACCTTTAACCAGGGTGTCTGATACATAGTTGCCTTCCCAGCCGCCGATCTCCAGCTGGTTCGAAGTATTGTACTTAAATATCGTGGCATTAGTGTTGTTGCCGCTATCGCGGGCATAGATAGCCGAGTTATTTGGCAACTTGATATCTCCCGCCACTGTCAATTTATAAACCGATTCCGTTGTGCCGATGCTGACGTTGCCGGAAACAATAACATTAGCTTGAGTAGTTAATGTCCCGGTCATCGTGTCGCCGGCTTTGAGGACATAATTCCCCGGTGTTGCGGCGGTGGTTTGGATCGTCGTGTCAGGGAATTTAATCCCGCCAGCCGTTGTTTCGATCGTGCCCGCAACGGTCAGTTTTTGGCCCGGGGCAGTGGTGCCGATGCCGACCTTGCCGGAGGTATTTTCACTGATCAGCTTGACCCAGGGTGACCAGGCACTGCTGTAGCGGCCTCTCATATAGATGCCCAGGTCGATCGAGTTGGTGGTTGCATACGGGACCGCCAATTGGGTAATGTTGCCGCTGCCGTCTTTTACGTTGTATTCAAAATTGAACGGATGAAAATAGGCGCTGGAATTAACCGGACCGTTGCTCGCGTTGCCCAGCAGCAGCGTGTTGCCGTTGCCGGCCCGGGTATTCGAAGAATCGTTCCACTCCAGCGACCCGGTGGTTGTCATCGCGCCGAAGCCGCCGATTATCTGGCCTTGCACATCTAATTTCGCGCCCGGGTTCGTTGTGCCGATGCCGACATTGCCGGAAGAAGTTGCGAGATAGGCATTGCCTGAAACGTTTAAACCTGTCGTTGCCGAATTCGTCAGCGTGCCGGTCATGGTGTCGCCGGCTTTGAGGACGTAATTGGCCGGCGTTGCGGCGGTGGTCTGAATGGTTGTGTCGGCGAATTTGAGGCCGCCGGAAGTTAACTCGATCGTGCCGGCCACGCTCAATTTTTGTCCCGGTGCCGTCGTCCCAATCCCGACGTTGCCGCTACTATTGATTCTTACCCTTTCCGCAAAACCGCTTGCGCCCCTTGTGCCAAAGGCAAGCTCACCGTAATTGTTAGTATGATCGGTATATTGTGTTCCAATCATTGTGGCCGGGGTACCCCCATCATCACTAAACAACAATGTGCTCCAGTTGTTAGCCGTCGTGTTAGTATTTGTCAGAGCCAGTCCCACCTGTGTAGCGTTTCCCGCGAACGTTGTTGAAGTATCCGCAACAGATGTTTCTAATTTACTTCCCGGTGCCGTCGTCCCGATGCCGACGTTGCCAGCCTTGGAGATATAGAGCGCTTCGCGGGTGTTCGAATCAGTCCTGATCCGCAGGGCGGGATCCGCTGTTCCGGCGTCGATCGACATCGTACCGGTCATCGTATCGCCGGCCTTGAGGACATAGTTAGAGCCGCTCATGGCGGTGGTCTGGATGGTGGCGTCGGGGAATTTGATCCCGCCGGCGGTGGTTTCGATCGTGCCGGCCACGGTCAGCGGTGAAGAAGGATTAGTGCTTCCTATCCCCACGTTGCCGCCATGTAATATCGTCAGTTTTTCCCCGGCCTGACTTGAGAATGTGTAGACTTTACCCGCATCTCCGGGATTAAAGGCGGTTTCAAATAGCAAAGGGCCTGCGCCGTCGGAGGTTTTTCCAATTTTATGTGTCACGGTGTTATTGGCCGAAGAGTACTGCCACCCGATATAACTGTTATAGGGCATGGTCAGCTTCACCCCGGGGGCGGTGGTCCCGATGCCGACATTGCCGGCCTTGGAGATATACAACGCTTCG
The DNA here is from genome assembly GCA_041658645.1 of Candidatus Margulisiibacteriota bacterium. Lineage (NCBI taxonomy): Bacteria > Bacillati > Candidatus Margulisiibacteriota > Candidatus Margulisiibacteriota bacterium. The sequence goes on along the minus strand of JBAZZV010000016.1, from coordinate 11,410 downwards.
CGGGTGTTCGAATCAGTCCTGATCCGCAGGGCGGGATCCGCTGTCCCGGCGTCGATCGACATCGTCCCGGTCATGGTGTCGCCGGCTTTGAGGACATAATTTGCCGGCGTTGCGGCGGTGGTCTGGATGGTTGTGTCGGGGAACTTGACGCCGCCGACCGTTGTTTCGATCGTGCCGGCCACGGTTAGAGGTGAGGTGGGAGCAGTGGTGCCGATGCCGACGTTGCCCGCTATGGTCATCCCATTACCGCCGGAAAGGGCCAGATACTTATTGCTGGGTAGCGAAATGGTCGGAGTAGCACTAGAGCTGCCCGCGTAATCGATCGCGCCATTAGTATTTACTCTAAATCTTACCGAATTAGCTCCTCCAGTATTGTTTCCGATTTGCAGGGGATAAGCCACGGAATCATTTGCCATCAAAATAGCGCCGCCATCTTTAGCGGTGATAACACCTCCAGCGCCGTCATTACCGTCACTAACCTCTAATTTTGATCCCGGCTCCGTCGTGCCGATGCCGACGCTGCCGCTGCTATTAATTCTCATCTTCTCCTGGATCGCATCTACGCCCTGAGGTCCAGAAGTAATATTGTTTGTATAAAAAGCTAAATATGTATTCCAATTCGAAGCCTCTCTTCCGGCTTCTATGACGGAAGAAATATGAGGACTGGCGCCACCCACGGAAAACACTAGAGGAATTTTATCGCCGTTTGCAGAACTAACGCTAGATTGCAAAATCATCGCTCCGGAATAATCAGAAACCTCATCAACAACAGTTGCTGCATCTGTTTTTACCAATGAAACTGTAAGCTCCTTGTAAGGAGTTGCCGTGCCGATGCCCACTTTATTGCCGGCAGTTGTGGCGAGATAAGCGTTGCCGATAGCGTTGATAGCGGTGGCTGCGGAGTTAGTCAGCGTGCCGGTCATAGTGTCGCCGGCTTTCTGAACATAGTTTGCCGGTGTTGCGGCAGTAGTTTGGATGGTTGTGTCGGGGAACTTAACCCCGCCGGCGGTCGTTTCGATCGTGCCGGCCACCGTCAGTTTCGAAGATGGTGTGGTTATGCCGATGCCGACGTTGCTTTCCACAGTTGATAAAGTAATCCCGCCCGATCCGGTGCCGACGGCGTCCAGGTTGATCCTGACCGGGGTTGAGGGAGAATTGCTGCCAAAGGTCGCGAAACCGTTGGACGCGTTCATTAAACTATTCCCGCCCTGCAGTCTGCCGCCGGAGCTGTAAATATTACCGGTTGCTGTTATGCCGCCGCCATTTACATCCAATTTCGCGCTTGGATTTGCCGTGCCGATGCCGACACTGCCCGATGAAGTAGCAAAGTTAGCGCCAGCCGTATTAGTCAGCGTCCCGGTCATAGTGTCGCCAGCTTTGAGGACATAATTGCCGGGAGTTGCGGCGGTCGTTTGGATCGTCGTGTCAGGGAATTTGATCCCGCCGGCGGTGGTTTCGATCGTCCCCACGACGCTCAATTTTTGTCTTGATTCCGTCGTGCCGATGCTGACGCTGCCGGTCCCGTCAATTACCGCAACCGTCGATGTTCCTACTTTGAAGTTTACGCCATAGCCAGTTTGACTCTGAATATTAGTAGCTTGGTTTGAATAATTGTATGTTCCAAGGGTAGCCGCGTAGATTATTGGAGCAACAATTGCGGCGCCATAGACTGAACCGTCATAGCCCACGGAAGCCTTTTCCACGCCATTGTTTCTTACGCTCAACAGCTTTGCTCCGGAGGTAGTGTAGCTTGGGGTGTCTAAGACATGGCCTACCGCCGAGGCTCCATCCGTTTGCCCGCTGGTCAGAGTTAGGGTGTTGCCGGAGGAAGACTTCAGAGCGGTGGTGGCGGAGGAAGTTAGCGTGCCGGTCATGGTGTCGCCGGCTTTCTGGACATAATTTGCCGGTGTTGCGGCAGTAGTTTGGATGGTTGTGTCGGGGAACTTAACCCCGCCGGTGGTTGTTTCGATCGTCCCGGCGACGCTTAACTTTTGTCCCGGGGCAGTGGTGCCGATGCCCACGTTGCCAGTACTATCAATTCTGACCTTTTCTGACCCATCAATTTGGAATGCATAATAGTTTGATGAATTGGCATTCCCGTTGGGTACATCCATATTAAACAGTATCGGTTTTTGATACCCATCAAGAGTTGTTCCAACTATACGGTTTCCCAATGAATCAGCTAATAAACTCAAATACTGTGATGTTTCTATGGTGGGTCTGGATGCTCGTATTTCCCCACTGGTTTCCAACTTCGCCCCTGGTCCTGTCGTCCCAATACCCACATTGCCGGCCTTGGAAACATACAGCGCTTCGCGGGTGTTCGAATCGGTCCTTATCCGCAAGGCGGAATCCGCTGTCCCGGCATCGATCGACATCGTCCCGGTCATAGTGTCGCCGGCTTTGAGGACTTTCGTTGTGTCGGAAACGTTGGTCAGGCCTGAACCATTGCCGGAGAAAGCTCCTGCGGTAATGATGCCGGTCGTATTGATGGCTACGCTGCTGCCGCCGCCGCCGATAGTGCCGGAGTTAATTGCGCCGCCCGAAACTTTACCGGCGGTGGTTATCGTGGCTAAATTGGAATCGGGGAGGGCGCCGGTAACTTTGGTGGTAAGATCCACAGCACCCGCTGCTATCGCGTCACTGGTAACTGATCCGGTTGCCATCTTTGCCGCGGTTATCTTGCCGCTGCCGATGGTTGGACTCGGATAAGTGCCGGTTAGATCGCCGCCTGCGTTACCGGAAGGAGCGACGTTAGTTAACGCGGAGCCATTGCCGGAGAAAGCTCCGGCAGTAATAGTGCCGGTGGTATTGATGGCGACACTGCTGCCGGCGCCGCCGATGGTGCCGGAGGTAATTGCCCCACCAGAAACTTTGCCGGCGGTAGTTATCGTGGCTAAATTGGAATCGGGGAGGGCGCCGGTTACTTTGGTAGTTAAATCAACCGCGTTGCTGGCAATGGCGGTGGCAGTGACGGCATTAGCGGCAATGGCATCACTGGTTATCGAACCCGTTCCCATCTTGGCGGCAGTTATCTTGCCGACGCCGATGGTCGGACTTGGGTAAGTGCCGGTTAGATCACCACCGGCATTGCCGAAAGGAGGAACGTTGGTTAGAGCGGAACCGTCACCGGAGAAAGCAGTCGCGGTAACTGTTCCCGTTACGTTGATCCCCGCGTTGGCAGTTAAAAGGCCGGTCATGGTGTCGCCGGCTTTAAGGACGTAGTTGCCCGGTGTTGCGGCGGTGGTCTGAATGGTTGTGTCGGGGAATTTGACACCGCCGCCGGAGCCGCTGGTCATTTCGATCGTACCCGCGACGGTCAGTTTTGACGACGGCTCCGTTGTCCCGATGCCGATGTTGCCGGTACGCTGCACTGTTAAATAGACATTATTGTTCCAGTCGCGAACATCTACTTTAGAATTTACAAAATCACCCATATACAACCGGGTACTGGATTCGGCATTGCCGTCATTGGTATGAATTGCCCCTACGGAAAGGTATCCGTTGAAATTTCCTCCTGTGTTAGTCCACGCCAGCACGCTTCCGTCGCCTACCCCGGTGATCGGACTTCTAAAAATCGGGGCAGTCATTCCAACCCGAGCAGCCGCTGTTCCGTCAGACATCAACCGGAGAGAATAGGTCGCCACGGTCGGGACCGCTCCTACGCCAATTTCAAAATACCCTTGCGAAAACTGGCCACCCGAGCCAATGCCTATGTTCCAGGTCCCATTATCAGTGGCCAGGGAGTTCTTGATCTCCAAAACTCCTTCTCCATCATTACTAACTCGCAATCTTCCCCCATTAATATCCAGCTTGGTACTTGGCGCCGTTGTGCCGATGCCAACATTGCCGGCCTTGGCGATATACAGCGCTTCGCGTGTGTTCGAATCGGTCCTTATCCGCAGGGCGGGATCCGCTGTCCCAGCGTCGATCGACAGCATGCCTGTCATTGTGTCGCCGGCCTTGAGGACTCTTGTCGTGTCGGAAACATTCGTCAAGCCCGAACCATTGCCGGAGAAAGCTCCGGCGGTGATGGTGCCGGTGGTGTTGATGGCTACGCTGCTGCCGCCGCCGCCGATGGTGCCGGAAGTAATGGCCCCTCCGGAAACTTTACCGGCGGTAGAGATAGTGTTCAGGGCGGAGTCGGGGATATTGGTCAGGCCTGAACCATTGCCGGAGAAAGCTCCTGCGGTAATGATGCCGGTCGTATTGATGGCTACGCTGCTGCCGCCGCCGCCGATAGTGCCGGAGTTAATTGCGCCGCCGGAAACTTTACCGGCGGTGGTTATCGTGGCTAAATTGGAATCGGGGAGGGCGCCGGTAACTTTGGTGGTTAAGTCAACCGCGTTGTTGGCGATGGCAGTGGCAGTGACGGCGTTAGCGGCAATGGCATCGCTGGTGACTGAACCGGTTCCCATCTTGGTGGCGGTTATTTTGCCCGTACCGATGGTTGGACTTGGGTAAGTGCCGGTTAGATCGCCGCCGGCATTGCCGGAAGGAGCGACGCTGGATAGAGCCGAGCCGTCGCCGGAAAAAGCAGTTGCTGTAACTGTTCCTGTTACGTTGATCCCGGCGTTGGCAGTTAAAAGACCGGTCATGGTGTCGCCGGCTTTGAGGACGTAATTAGCGCCGCTGACAGCGGTGGTCTGGATCGTCGTATCGGGGAACTTGATCCCGCCGGCGGTTGTTTCGATCGTGCCGGCGACGCTCAACTTTTGTCTTGATTCCGTCGTGCCGATGCTGACATTGCCGGTATTTGTGATTCTCATTCGTTCGCTTGCGCCAATTCCTCCCTGATTGGTTGAAAATAGAAGAGTTCCATCAGCACCGGCCCCGGAAGATTGGACTCTGATTGATGCACCATTTGAACCATAAAAGGTTTGGCCCGCCACCAGATCAAGATTTGTTACGTAGCCGGAAGTTGGCATAGCGTAAACTGTCTGACTGGCGCCCGTCAGTTTTAAATTTCCTCCATAAATATCCAACTTCGCCCCCGGTTCCGTCGTGCCGATGCCGACGTTGCCGCCCGTTAATATAGTTATTTGGTCAGTCGCTGAATTGCCGGCCCTAAAACCTAGAGCATAAGAAGTGTGGTTTGCCTTAAGATAGGTCTTGGCAGGAGAGGTTTCAAATCCCAAGACGCCGACTTGGACTGCTCCGCCGCCAAAAGCTATAGCATCACCGCCGGACACTCTGACATCCAGCTTGGTCGCTGGCCCCGTTGTGCCGATGCCGACACTGCCGGATGAAGTAGCAAAGTTAGCGCCCGCCGTGTTGGTCAAAGTGCCGGTCATGGTGTCGCCGGCCTTGAGAACGTAATTGCCGGGGGTTGCGGCGGTAGTCTGGATGGTTGTATCGGGGAATTTGATGCCGCCGACTGTCGTTTCGATCGTGCCGGCGACGGTCAGTTTCGAAGCTGGAGTGGTCGTACCGATGCCGACCTTGCCGCCGCTGGCAACATATTGCCAGGTCATTACTGGAAGGTTTTGATATGCGTCATACATTGTCAAATCATTACTGCCTGTTTTCTTGAGGGCCCAATCTACATACCCGCTCGCGTCGTTATACATATTAATATATGGAACGGTATTTGTATTTGCTTCATTTAGATGAACAGATAACTTCGCACCCGGCTCCGCCGTGCCGATGCCGACACTGCCGGATGAAGTTGCAAAATTAGCGCCCGCCGTATTGGTCAGCGTGCCGGTCATGGTATCGCCGGCCTTGAGGACATAGTTCCCGCCGCTCATGGCGGTTGTTTGGATGGTGGTGTCGGGGAATTTGATCCCGCCGACGGTCGTCTCGATCGTGCCGGCCACTGAAAGTTTTTGGCCCGGACTCGCCGCCCCGACGCCGACATTGCCGTTCTCATCAATCATCAACTGCTGCGTTCCAAGAGTCCCCGGCGTCGCTCCTGTATAAAATGCAAGTTGCCCAGCACCCTGAGACCATATTTGTGCTGCTTTTGTTCCGGCTACTAATTCAAGAAATACATTACCACCCGTGTTTGTAAAGCGTGCCGCTTGTTGATTTGCCGCTCCATATTTACTCACTTCCAACAACGCTCCCGGATTCGTCGTCCCAATCCCAAGATAACCGGCTTTAGAAACATACAGCGCTTCACGGGTGTTTGAATCAGTTCTTACCCGTAAAGCGGTGTTAGCTGTTCCGGCGTCTATGGTCAACGTGCCGGTCATGGTGTCGCCGGCTTTGAGGACTTTCGTTGTGTCGGAAACGTTGGTCAGGCCCGAGCCATTGCCGGAGAAAGCTCCCGCGGTGATGGTGCCGGTGGTGTTGATGGCTACGCTGCTGCCGGCGCCGCCGATAGTGCCGGAGGTAATGGCCCCTCCGGAAACTTTACCGGCGGTAGAGATAGTGTTCAGGGCGGAGTCGGGGATATTGGTCAGGCCTGAACCATTGCCGGAGAAAGCTCCTGCGGTGATGGTGCCGGTCGTATTGATGGCTACGCTGCTGCCGCCGCCGCCGATAGTGCCGGAGTTAATTGCGCCGCCGGAAACTTTACCGGCGGTGGTTATCGTGGCTAAATTGGAATCGGGGAGGGCGCCGGTAACTTTGGTGGTTAAGTCAACCGCGTTGTTGGCGATGGCAGTGGCAGTGACGGCGTTAGCGGCAATGGCATCGCTGGTGACTGAACCGGTTCCCATCTTGGCGGCGGTTATTTTGCCCGTACCGATGGTTGGACTTGGGTAAGTGCCGGTTAGATCGCCGCCGGCATTGCCGGAAGGAGCGACGTTGGTTAAGGTGGAGCCGTCGCCGGTGAATTTCCGCGCGATCACCTCGCCATCGCTGGACACTTCAAAAGTGGGGTTGGCGTCACCGGCCAGCCGGTAGGCCCGGATGGTGGAGAGCCCCGGCAGGGTTTGACTTTCCGCGCTCGGCCTGATGGTCAAAGCGACGAGAGTGGGGGCGTGCCTGATCTCCTGGACGGCAAAGGTGGCGACGGTCGACTCGACCGTGGTCGCTCTCCCCTTGACCCAGAGATTGCCGTTGACCACCGCGTTGTTGGCGGTCAGATCTCCCGTCGTATTGATCGCGGTATTGCCGCCGATCGTGCCGGAGGTGATGGCACTGCCGGAGACTTTGCCGGCGGTAGAAATTGTGGCTAAATTGGAATCGGGGAGGGCGCCGGTAACTTTGGTGGTAAGGTCCACAGCACCTGCCCCTATCGCGTCATTGGTGACGGAACCAGTTGCCATTTTAGAAGCGGTTATTTTGCCGCTGCCGATCGTTGGACTGGGATAGGTGCCGGTTAGATCGCCGCCGGCATTGCCGGAAGGAGCGACGTTAGTTAAGGCGGCTCCATTGCCGGAGAAAGCTCCGGCAGTAATAGTGCCGGTGGTATTGATGGCGACACTGCTGCCGGCGCCGCCGATGGTGCCGGAGTTGATGGCACCTCCGGAAACTTTACCGGCGGTAGTTATTGTTGCCAGGTTAGAATCGGGGAGAGCGCCGGTAACTTTGGTAGTTAAATCAACCGCGTTGTTGGCGATGGCAGTGGAGGTGACAGCATTGGCGGCAAGAGCATCGCTGGTGACAGAGCCCGTTCCCATCTTGGCCGCAGTTATTTTGCCGCTGCCGATGGTTGGGCTTGGGTAAGTGCCGGTTAGATCCCCACCAGCGTTGCCTGAAGGAGCGACGTTAGTTAAGGCGGAACCGTTGCCGGAGAAAGCGCCAGCTGTAATCGTGCCGGTGGTGCTGATGTTTATACCGCTCGCCAAATTTGAACCAATAATTTTGCCGCTGCCGATGGTTGGATTGGGATAGGTACCGGTTAAGTCGCCGCCGGCATTGCCTGAAGGAGCGACGCTGGTTAGAGCCGAGCCGTTGCCGGAGAAAGCTCCGGCGGTGATGGTGCCGGTGGTGTTGATGGCTACGCTGCTGCCGGCGCCGCCGATAGTGCCGGAAGTAATGGCGCCGCCGGAAACTTTACCGGCGGTGGTTATCGTGGCTAAATTGGAATCGGGGAGGGCGCCGGTAACTTTGGTGGTTAAGTCAACAGCACTGTTGGCAATGGCTCCGGAGGTAACGGCATTGGCAGCAAGAGCATCGCTGGTGATTGAACCGGTCGCCATCTTAGCTGCGGTTATTTTGCCGCTGCCGATGGTTGGACTTGGGTAAGTACCGGTTAAGTCGCCGCCCGCGTTGCCTGAAGGAGCGACATTGGTTAAACCAGAACCATTCCCCACAAAAGCTCCCGCAGTAACGGTCCCGGTAGTATTTATAGCCGTTGAGCCGCCGATGGTGCCCGAAGTAATTGCACTGCCGGAAACTTTACCGGCGGTAGAGATTGTAGCCAGGTTGGAATCGGGTAGAGAGCCGGTAACTTTAGTGGTTAGATCAACTGCGTTAGCGGCTATCGCGGTGGAAGTAACGGCATTGGCGGCGATGGCGGCGCTGGTAACAACACCGGTACCGAAATTAGCCGCGGTTAAGGTGTTATTGGCGATCTTAGCTCCTGTGACTGTTCCACTGCCGATTGTCGGATTGGGATAAGTGCCAGTTAGATCTCCGCCGGCATTGCCGGAAGGCGGAACATTGGTTAGGGCGGAACCGTTGCCGGAGAAAGCGGTTGCTGTAACTGTTCCCGTTACGTTGATCCCGGCGTTGGCAGTTAAAAGGCCGGTCATCGTATCGCCGGTTTTCTGGACATAATTGCCGGGAGTAGCGGCGGTCGTTTGAATAGTAGCATCAGGGAATTTGAGGCCGCCGCCGGAGCCGGCGGTCATTTCGATTGTGCCCGCGACGCTCAATTTTTGTCCCGGGGCGGTGGTGCCGATGCCGACATTGCCGGTGCCGTCGATCACCGCAACCGTCGATGTTCCTACCTTGAAGTTTACGCCATATCCAGTGGCACTCTGAATATTAGTAGCTTGGTTTGAATAATTGTAGGTTCCAATGGTAGATGCGTACACAAGGGGAGCTTGTAATGTGGAAGCTTGTACTGTGCTTGAAAATCTGCCAATACCATCACCAGCTACATCCAAAGCGTATAAAGGATTCGTCGTGCCAATGCCGACCTTGCCCGACTTGGAAATATACAGCGCTTCGCGGGTGTTCGAATCAGTCCTTATTCGTAGGGCGGAATCCGATGTTCCGGCGTCTATGGAGAGCGTCCCGGTCATGGTGTCGCCGGCTTTGAGGACCCTTGTTGTGTCGGAAACGTTGGTCAGGCCGGAGCCGTTGCCGGAGAAAGCTCCAGCGGTAACGGTGCCGGTCGTGTTAATTGCCGTTGAACCACCGATGGTGCCGGAAGTAATTGCACTGCCGGAAACTTTGCCGGCAGTGGTTATCGTGGCTAAATTGGAATCGGGGAGGGCGCCGGTTACTTTGGTAGTTAAATCAACCGCGTTGCTGGCAATGGCGGTGGCAGTGACGGCATTAGCGGCAATGGCATCACTGGTGATTGAACCAGTTGCCATTTTAGCTGCGGTTATTTTCCCACTGCCGATGGTTGGACTTGGGTAAGTACCGGTCAGATCGCCGCCCGCGTTGCCGGAAGGAGCGACGCTGGTTAACCCGGAACCATTCCCCACAAAAGCGGCTGCTGTTACTGTGCCGGTAGTATTTATGGCTGTACTTCCGCCAATTGTTCCAGAAGTAATTGCACCTCCGGAAACTTTGCCGGCGGTAGTTATCGTGGCTAAGTTGGAATCAGGGAGGGAACCAGTTACTTTGGTGGTTAAATCAACCGCATTGCTGGCAATGGCGGTGGAGGTGACGGCATTAGCGGCAATGGCTCCGGCGGTAACAGCTCCGGTAGTAAGTTTGGAAGCATCAATAGCACCGGCAGCGATCGCGTCATTGGTTACTGAACCGGTAGCCATCTTTGCCGCAGTTATCTTGCCGCTGCCGATTGTCGGACTTGGGTAAGTGCCGGTTAGATCCCCACCGGCGTTGCCGGAAGGAGCGACGCTGGTTAAACCAGAGCCATTCCCCACAAAAGCCGCCGCGGTAACGGTTCCGGTAGTATTTATAGCCGTTGAGCCGCCAATAGTGCCCGAAGTAATTGCCCCACCGGAAACTTTACCGGCGGTGGTTATTGTTGCCAAGTTAGAATCGGGGAGGGCTCCGGTAACCTTGGTGGTTAAATCAACAGCACTGTTGGCAATGGCAGTGGCAGTGACGGCATTGGCCGCTATGGCATCGCTGGTAATTGAACCGGTTGCCATCTTAGAAGCGGTTATCTTCCCGCTACCGATGGTTGGACTTGGGTAAGTACCGGTTAGATCTCCTCCAGCGTTGCCTGAAGGAGCGACATTGGTTAAAGCGGAGCCATTGCCGGAGAAAGCTCCGGCAGTAATAGTGCCGGTGGTATTGATGGCGACACTGCTGCCGGCGCCGCCGATGGTGCCGGAGTTGATGGCACCTCCGGAAACTTTACCGGCGGTAGTTATTGTTGCCAGGTTAGAATCGGGGAGAGCGCCGGTAACTTTGGTGGTTAAGTCAACAGCATTGTTGGCGATGGCAGTGGAGGTGACAGCATTGGCGGCAAGAGCATCGCTGGTGACAGAGCCCGTTCCCATCTTGGCCGCAGTTATTTTGCCGCTGCCGATGGTTGGACTTGGATAGGTGCCGGTTAAGTCGCCGCCGGCATTGCCGGAAGGAGCGACGTTAGTTAGGCCGGAACCGTCGCCTTCAAAATTAGTTGCCTTGACTGTTCCGGCAACCTCCAGGGTTCTTGAGGGGCTGGTCGTGCCGATGCCGACATAGCCGCCGTTTGTAATTCTCATCATTTCAACATCTGTTGTACCTACAAATTTAATTTGGGTTGCTCCAGACGCAACCTTGAACTGTGATATTTCACTTTCGTAAGCAAGAAACGAGAGATTGTTACCCTTACGCTTGAAACCTCCATCAACTGCCGTGCCTTGAATTTTTAATATATAGGCACCGTCAGCTACTCCACTATGATTTACCTCAAGTGGAGCTCCCGGCGCCGTCGTCCCGATGCCGACTTTGCCGGTCTTAGAGATATAGAGCGCTTCGCGAGTGTTCGAATCGGTCCTTATCCGTAAGGCGGAATCCGCTGTTCCGGCGTCTATGGAGAGCGTACCGGTCATGGTGTCGCCGGCCTTGAGGACTCTTGTCGTGTCGGAAACATTCGTCAAGCCCGAACCATTGCCGGAGAAAGCTCCGGCGGTGATGGTGCCGGTGGTGTTGATGGCTACGCTGCTGCCGGCGCCGCCGATAGTGCCGGAGGTAATGGCCCCTCCAGAAACTTTACCGGCGGTAGAGATAGTGTTCAGGGCGGAGTCGGGGATATTGGTCAGGCCTGAACCGTTGCCGGAGAAAGCTCCGGCGGTGATGGTGCCGGTGGTGTTGATGGCTACGCTGCTGCCGGCGCCGCCGATAGTGCCGGAAGTAATGGCGCCGCCGGAAACTTTACCGG
>JBAZZV010000015.1 GCA_041658645.1 Candidatus Margulisiibacteriota bacterium | reverse complement strand
GGCGGCACCGGCGGAGCAGGCCGCCCTTCACTGCCCCCTTTTATTGAAAAGGTGTGCCTTGAAACAGCTAAAGAACGCATGACCGAATTGCTCGATCTCGTCCAAGAGTCATTGGAACCCAAAGGATTCGAATTCGCCCAGGCCAGTTTGAGGCCTGACTGCATAATGATGCGCACCTTTCTGGAAGATGCACATAAATTATTTAAGCAGTTCAACCATCCCGATCTTTTCCCCATCGGCCTGCGCCTGATTGATTACAGCTACCGGTTGAACCCGATGGACAATGTAACTGATGTTTTGTCCAAGCTTTCCGAATATATTGAACTAACCCAGAATACTGTCGAGCGCAATGAAAAGAGAAAAGAATTGGCCGCCTTATTGGCGAACATCGGCAACTTCGAAGCAGCGATCAAAACCGCTCAAAGTATTACCGGCCCGGATATTCGCTTCGACACATTTTTTAACAGCATCGTACCGGTGCTGATCGCCTGCCGGGAAGTCCCCCTGGCCATCGAATGTCTCTCCACGCACTGCCGAGGTCAAATCAACGCCGACGATGATTTACGGATCAAATCAAAAAAAATCGAGCGGGCTCTTTTGGTCGCCGGGAAATTGATCGAACTAGGAGAAAATCAAAAGGCAGAAGATATTTTGTTCCCAGCCGTCGGGCCGCTGAAAAATGATCGGGAAGAAGATCGGTCTTGCCTGGAAAAAGCCGCCATTTTACTCTCAAGGTTGGGCAAGAAAAAAGCTGCCATCAAACTGCTTATCGAAGGCCGGTTTGACGCCCGATTGATCAAGCCAGATCAGTTTGAAGAAGAAAAACTTAACCTGCTTGCGCGTCAGTGGCCGGATTTTTACGCGGAATTAATGAAACACAGCGATCAGTGATCGTGTTTTTCCAGCGGCTCCTCGTGCGGCTTGAAACCAGGTAACCCCTTGCCGGTCGTCTTTTTTAAATAATCGTCAATCGCCGCTTTGACGGCATCTTCCGCCAGGACCGAACAATGCATTTTGACCGGCGGCAACCCTTCCAAAGCCTCGGCCACCGCTTTATTGGTCAGTTTTAAGGCTTCCTCGATCGTTTTCCCCTTGATCATTTCGGTCGCCATGGAGGAAGTAGCGATCGCCGCTCCGCAGCCAAAGGTCTTGAACTTGACATCGGTGATGACGTTATCCCGGACCTTAATATACATCTCCATGATATCGCCGCACACGGGATTGCCGACGTAGCCGATCCCATCCGGGTTCTCCATTTCACCCACATTGCGCGGGTGCTTGAAATGGTCCATCACCTTGGTACTGTATTGACCGGCCATTACTTTCCTCTCCTTTTTTACTAACTCATCCCCTATCCCCTTCTCTTAGAAAGAGAAGGGGTACCAATGTATTAACTATTCGATCCTCTCCCCCTCTCTTTTTAAGAGAGGGGGTTGGGGGGTGAGTTAATTCTTCTTTCCTAACGGGGACATGGAACGGAGCCGTTCGACTATCGTTTTAAGCTCTGTGACCGTCCGGTCGATCTCTTCTTCGGTCGTCTGCTTACCCAGCGAGAAACGCAAGGAACCGTGCGCCACTTCGTGGGTCAAACCGATCGCCAGCATGACATGGGACGGTTCCAGCGAACCCGAGGTACAAGCCGAGCCGGTCGAAGCCGCGATCCCTTCCATATCGAGGCTTAGTAACATCGATTCCCCTTCGATATAGCGGACGCTAACGTTGACGTTATTCGGCAGGCGCTCGGTCGGATGGCCGTTTAATTGCGTATCCGGGATGGCTTCTAGTATCCCCTTGATCATTTTGTCGCGCAAGCCGGCCATCTTTTTGGCGTCAGCTAACATTTCGCCTTTAGCCAGCTCCGCCGCCACTCCGAAACCGACTATACCCGGGACATTTTCCGTCGAAGCGCGCCTGTTCCTTTCCTGGCTCCCGCCATGGAGGAATGGGGTCAAGCGAGTCCCCTTGCGAATATAAAGCGCCCCTACTCCCTTAGGCCCATACAGCTTGTGGGCGGAGATCGAAAGGAGATCAACCCCCAGCTCATTAACATTAACCGGAATATGGCCCACAGTCTGGACCGCGTCGGTGTGGAAATATATTTTCCGTTTTCCATCCTTGGTACCTGGTACCAGGTACCTGGTACCAGCGTCCCTCACTACTTCCCCGATCGCCTTTATCGGCTCGATCGTCCCCATTTCGTTGTTGGCGTGCATGACCGAGACCAGGATAGTCTTAGCGGTGATCGCTTTAGCTACAGCATCAGGATCGACTAGCCCATATTTGTCGACCGGCAGGTAAGTTATCTCAAAACCGTGCTTCTTGAGGAATTCACAGCATTTGGAAACGGCATGGTGCTCGATTGCGGTGGTGATGATATGGTTCCCGTTCTGCTGATTGGCAAAAGCGATACCTTCAATTGCCTGGTTATCGGCTTCCGTCCCGCCGGAGGTAAAAACGATCTCGTCCGCCGCGCAACCGATCAGTCCGGCAACCTGCTCCCGCCCCTTTTCCACGGCCGCCCTGGTCTCCTGGCCAAAAGAGTGGATCGATGACGGATTGCCGTACTTTTCGCTGAAATACGGCAGCATTGCCTCCACCACTTTGGGATCAGTTGGCGTAGTCGCCGCGTGATCGAGATAGATCCTATTCATTGGGAGTAAACCCCTCATTCATGCTCCCTGACCGGTAACCTTTCAGGTCAAGTGTGACATAAAGATAACCGAGCTCCTCGAATTTTTTGACGATCTGGTCCATCGTTTTCTTGACCAGGACCTGGCCGACCGTGTCGTTATCAACCTCGATCCGGGCGATCTGGTTATGATGGCGAACGCGGAGTTGGCCAAAGCCCATCGCCTTCAGGAATTTCTCCCCTGTGCCGACCATTTTCAGCACCGCTTCATCCAGCCGCGTCCCGTAAGGGATGCGCGAAGCAAGACAAGCCATGGAAGGTTTATCCCAGGTCCGCAAACCGGCCGCTTTCGACAACTCCCTGATCTCCTTTTTGGTCAATTCCGCCTCTTGGAGCGGACTGCGGACGCCAAACTCCTCTTTGGCCCGGCTCCCCGGCCGGAAATCGTTGAGGTCATCGGCGTTGGAGCCGTCAACGACCCAACTGATCCCGTTCTCTTGCGCCAGCTGTTTCATCTTGGCAAAGAGCTCTTTCTTGCAGAAATAACAGCGTTCCCGGCTGTTGGCGACAAAGTTCTCGTCCGAGAACTCCTCGGTCACGATCTGTCTGACCCGAACCCCCAGCTCATCGGCCACCCGGATAGCATCCTCGACCTCTTCCATCGGATAGGTCGGTGATTCGGCAATGCAGGCCAGCACATTGTCCTTCCCCAACGCCTCTTTAGCCGCGTAAAGGAGATAAGTGCTGTCCACCCCGCCGGAAAAAGCGACTAATACTTTGCCCAATGCAGTCAGGACCGTCTTAAGTTTGTTTTCCTTCTCTTTTGACATTTTTTGGAAACCTGCGAATGAACTTCGCGGTTTCCAAAAAACCGGGAAACCGACCTGCCTGCCGGCAGGCAGGGACGTTCAGTCTCTGGTTTCCCGGCTACCTATTAGAAGTGTACCTCAATGGCCCTGGGCGGACAAGGGCGGATGCAAAGTTCGCAGGCAATGCATTTGTCGGCATCGAAAGCGACCTCCATCGTCCGGCGGTCCTTGATATAAAGGGCGCCGGTCGGACAGATGGCGACGCAGGCGCCGCACTGGACGCATTTGTCCCAGTTGACCCGGATATCCTTGGAGAGCGGTTCAACCTTGACCCCCTCACTCTTTAAATAGGTGATCCCTTGCTCGATCTCCTGGGGATCGCCGCTTAACTCTAACGCCATGTGCCCTTCCTGGTCAGGGGTGATGCTCGCCTTGAGAATATTAAAGACCAGGTTATGGTCCTTGATCAATTTAGAGACGAGCGGTTTGTCGATCTTTTCCTTGGGAAAGAGCAAGACAATTTTTTTCGACGCCATGTTAGTTCCCCTCCTTGCCCCGAGAGTAATCGAGGGGCTTGACCGGCCGCTCGTTGAGCGGCTTGAACTTCGGAGCATCGGGACCGCTGGGCAGGTCGGCCACCTTCTCGGTCAGCAGGAATTTCCCGGCTTTGATCTGGCCCTTCAGCTCTTCGGCAATGACCAGGGCGTTCTTATAGCTGGAGATGCCGGCGGTCGGGACTTTCTTCCCGTTGACCTCGATCGACCCGCTCTTCAACTGGGCGTAATTGACCTCACCCAGCACGTCCGGTTTACCTTGCGGATACGCTTCGCTGTAATCGACGACCGCGCACTGGATATCCGCGTCTTTGACCGCGGTATGTTTCACGATCTCCTCGTTCAAGATCGGGATCGGAATACCGATACCAACGTTTAGGGTCGTGCCGTAACCGACAAAGCTGACCCCTTTAAGCCATTTCGGGTTCATCCCTTTCAGGTCGCCGATCACCGCCAGAGTCTGCGCCGGGCGCTTCGGCACCCCGTTCTCCAGACGCGGCGCGTGCGGATTGAATTGGGTCCCCTGCCAGGCCACGTAGCCGATCCCTCCGCCGAGCCAGATCCTTGTCCCAAAGCCGATCGTTTTTAAATAAGGATCGTTGAGCAATGGGGACAACTGCCCGGCACTGCAATAATTGGCATTACCGAGGTTCGGCTTGAGGGTCCCGAGATAGGTGTAGATCGTCTTGCCCGAGAGATTGACCGCCACGTTGTAATTTTGGTAAGCGTTCCGCGTATTGAAGAGGACAGCCTCATTCAGGTCCTTAAGGTTGATCCAGCTGTCGAGATGTTTGCGCGGATAGCAGTCGGTCCCGTACGCCTCGATCTGCAGCCGCACATCCCGGCCGGCCACCAGGTCCTCGACAACGTGCGCGCCGCCGTAAGCGAATTCCCCGGGATGGATCTTGTTGCGCGGGTCGTCACCCGGCAAAGCGGTAGCCCCGACATAAAGGTCGACCGCCGCCCAACCGGTGTAAGCCGGCACGCCGTTGAGCAGTGCCGTCCCGCCCCCCGCCTTGATCTTGGGCTTGGTGTGGCCGAAATTAAAATAAGCGCCGGAGGAACACATCGGGCCAAAAGTCCCGGTCGTTACTACGTCGACTTCCTTAGCCGCGGCCGCCACCCCCTTCTTCTCGACTATCTCAATGATCTCTTCGGCTGTGACCACCACCGCCTCCCCTTTCTTGATCTTTTCATTTATCTCCGCGATTGTCTTTGCCATTTTATTTACTCCTTTATTCCGCAAACAACTCGGTGCTTAAGTAGCGCTCGCCCGTATCGGGAATGATCACCACGATCAGTTTTCCCTTGTTCTCTGGCTTTCCGGCAACTTCCAGGGCTGCCGCGACCGCCGCGCCTGAAGAGATCCCGCAAAGGATCCCCTCTTCTTTGGCCAGGCGCCTGGCCGTGCGCATCGCGTCTTCGTTTCCGACCGGAATGATCTCATCAATGATTTTCATGTTTAAAACTTGCGGCACAAAGCCCGCCCCGATCCCCTGGATCTTGTGGGGGCATGGGCTCCCGCCCGAGAGGACCGGCGAATCTTTCGGTTCAACGGCCACGATCTTGACCGCCGGCTTCTTTCCTTTTAAAAATTCACCCACGCCGGTGATCGTGCCGCCGGTGCCAACGCCGGAGATAAAGATGTCCACCTGGCCGTCGGTATCCCGCCAGATCTCCTCCGCGGTCGTCTGCCGGTGGATCTCCGGGTTGGCCGGATTATTGAACTGCTGCGGCATAAAAGAATTCTTATTTTTTTTGGTCAGTTCTCCAGCTTTCTCGATCGCTCCCTTCATCCCCTTTGCCCCCTCCGTTAGGACAAGCTCGGCGCCGAGCGCTTTGAGCAAATTACGCCGTTCCACGCTCATTGTCTCCGGCATGGTCAGGACCAGCTTGTAACCGCGGGCGGCGCAGACAAAAGCCAAAGCAATGCCGGTATTACCGGAAGTCGGCTCAAAAATGGTCGTTTCTTTATTGATCAGCCCTTGCCGTTCCGCCGCCTCGATCATGGCGACCCCGATCCGGTCTTTCACGCTGGAACAGGGGTTATAGCTTTCCAGTTTTGCCGCGATCGTGGCTACGGCAGACGCGGCGATCCGATTCAGACGGACCAGCGGAGTGTTCCCGGTCAGTTTGGTTATATCGTCAGCGATCCTGGTCATTTGCCACCTCCTAAATACTGTAGGTCAAAGCCAGGTCTTTTTGGCGCGCCCTTAAAGTCAGCTCAGCCAGCGTCACGCGCGTCAGCTGTGCCGTGAGATCAGACTGGACCTTGGCAAAAGCCTCAAAGATTATCGGCGTTTTTTTCATTTTTTTATTGGCCAGTTCGAGCGGGCCTTCCAGGGCTTCAATGACGTTAAGCAGGGTGATCTCGCTCGGTTTTTTCCCTAACAAATAACCGCCGTGTTTCCCCCGAATACTGCTGACCAGGCCCGCTCTTTTCAGGATCAGCAGAAGTTGCTCCAGGAACCTGATCGGGATCTTTTGCTCCGCGGCAATATCCTTGATCTGGACCTGCCCGCCCCCGTAATTAAGGGACAAGGCCAGCATGGCCTGGAGCCCGTATTGGACTTTAATGGAAAACTTCATCTGATGATATTTTAACAAGTTAATTGATTTAGTCAAGATACAACAACCCCATCTTGACTATCTTTGGCGAGATTAATTAGTTTTCTTTATGAAGACTCTATATAGCCCGTCTTTTTCTTCGCCGCCCAAGTATTCCTGGCCGGTCGCTTTGCACCAGGCCGGCATATCCGTTTTTATCCCCTCGTCAGTAGCAATGACCTCCAGGACCTGGCCAACTTTCAGGCGCTTGATCTGTTCCGCTGTTTTGATGATCGGCAGCGGGCAAAGCAAGCCGAAACAATCGAGTTTATCGTCCGCTTGCATGGTTTTTCTCCTTATATGAAATAGCTGACTTTCCCCTCTCTCGCCCCCTGCAGGAAGGTCGCCGCCCCGGCAAAAGAATCGACCTCGGCAATAAAGTCATCTTTCGCGAACCCCATAAAGCTGAAGGTCGTAGTGCAGGCGACCAATTTGACCCCCTGCTCCTTGGCCAGTTTGACGAATTCCTCGATGCTAGGGACCTTGGAGTTTTTCATCATGATCTTCATCATCAGCGGGCCCATTCCCAGCATATTGAATTTAGAAAGCGGCAGCCGGTCCGCCCCTCCCCGGTTCAGAAAATTCATCATTTTTTGTAAAATGTTCTTGCCGCTGGTCAGTTTTGGCCGGCGCAGGACGTTCAACCCCCAAAAAGTAAAGAACATCGTGACTTCCATCCCCATCGCAGCCGAGGTCGTGGCCAGGATAAAAGCCGCCAGGACCTTATCGAGGTCGCCGGAAAAGACGACAATATTAAACTTCTCCTTGTCCATTTCAGCGCCTCCCTAACGGGGACATTTCCCGTAACCGCTGCACGATCGGCGGAAATTTGGCCAGCACATAATCGACTTCTTCTTCAAAATTATCTTTGCCCAGCGAAAAGACCAGTGAACCATGCACATCCGCCGCGTTAACGCCCAGCGCCAGGACGACGTGGGAAGCTTTCAGCGCTTTGGAAACGCAGGCCGAGCCGGTCGAAACGGCGATCCCTTCCATATTTAAGAACATCGACATCGATTCGCCCTCAATATATTTGACGTAGCCGCTGGCATGGCCTGGCAGACGCTGCGTCGGATGGCCGGTGACGAAATAATCCTTGATCTTTTCCGGAATGCTCCGTAATAGCTTGTCGCGCAGGGGCATGAGCTTTGCGGCGCGGGCAGCCATTTCCGCCTGGGCCAGTTCCGCCGCTTTACCCAGACCGACTATTCCGGGGATATTATGGGTGCCGGCCCGTTTCCCCTCTTCTTGCGTTCCGCCCAGAATAAAAGGCAAGATTCTGGTCCCTTTTTTCAGATATAAAGCGGCGATCCCGGTCGGCCCGTAAAAGAGGTTGGCCGAAAGGGTCAGCGCGTCCACTCCCAGGTCGCCGACATTGACCGGTATCGTCCCCGCCGTCTGCACCGCATCAATGTGAAATATTATCTGTGTTCCGTGTTCTGTGTTCCACGTTCTAATAACCTTCCCTATCTCCGCAATCGGCTCGATCGTGCCGATCTCATTGCTGGCGTGGGTCAAAGTAACCAGAGTGGTCTCCGGGGTTAGCGCTTGCGCCACTGCTTGAGGGTCGATCAAGCCGAATTGATCCACCGGCAGATAGGTTACCTTATACCCTTCTTTCTCCAATTCCTTGAGCGGATAATGGACGGAAAAATGTTCGATCGCCGAAGTAATGACCTGCTTCCCTTTCTTCTCATTGGCCCGGGCGATCCCTTTTATTGCGCAATTGTTCGACTCCGAGCCGCAAGAAGTAAAAATGATCTCCTCCGTGTTCGCTCCGATCAAGGCCGCCACTTTCTGCCGGGCCTCTTCGATCGCGGCGGCTGTTTTGGCCCCAAAATCGTGGAGATTGAGGGGGTTGCCATACGTTTCGCGCAGATGGGGCAGCATCGCTTCAACTACCCTGGAGTCGACCGGGGTATTGGCCATATTGTCAAAATAGACTTGTTCAATCACTTATTATCCCCCCTTTTTTATTCATGATCTTTACTATTTCCATCGCCCAGAGCGGGAAGGAAGAAAGTAAGATCACCAGCAGCCAATGCGTTCCCAGGATCGGATCGGTCTTAAATATTCCCTGCAAAAATGGGACATAAACCACCGCCATCAGCAATAAGAAGGAGACCAGGCAAGCATACAACAGATTTAGATTGCTGAAAACACCTAACTTGAAAATCGACTCGGTCTGACTGCGGCAATTGAAAGCGTGAAATAATTGCGCACAGGCCAACACCACAAAGGCCGCGGTCCGGGCGTGCGCCAGTGATTCTCCGGCCGATAACATATAAGCAAAAGCCAGCAGGGCGCAAACCGCCATAAAAGCGCCCTGCACCAGCATTAAGACTGTTCGGCGCACGGTCACGACCGGCTCATGAGTTGGGCGGGGCGGCCGATTCATAATATCCGGAGTAACCGGGTCCATCCCCAGGGCCAGAGCGGGAAAACCATCGGTTACCAGATTAACCCACAAAATGTGGATAGGCAGCAACGGCACCGGCAGGCCGAACAGCGAAGCAATGAACATTATTAGTATCTCACCCGCGTTACAGGAAAGAAGGTAGTGCACAAACTTGCGGATATTGCCGTAAATTCCCCTCCCCTCCTCCACCGCCGCCACGATCGAGGCGAAGTTATCGTCCGTGATCACCATATCCGAAACCTCTTTCGTCACGTCAGTCCCGGTTATTCCCATCGCCACCCCGATATTCGCTTCTTTCACCGCCGGAGCGTCATTGACGCCGTCCCCGGTCATGGCCACCACCTCACCAAGGCTTTTCCAGGTCCGGACGATCCTTAATTTGTTTTCCGGGGAAACCCGCGCATAAACCGTGATCTGGCGAACTTTTCCCTGGAATTCTTCAGCCGATAATTGATCCAGCTCTTCACCCGATAAAGCCAGCTCTCCCTCTTTCATGATCCCCAGCTCCCGGGCGATCGCGACCGCGGTGTTTTTGTGGTCGCCGGTTATCATGATGGTTTTTATTCCCGCGGTACCGCATTTTCTGATCGCCTCTTTAACCTCCTCCCGGGCCGGATCGATCATGGCGACCAGGCCCACAAAGACCAGTTCTTTTTCCACAATAGCGACTTCATATTTCGCGGGAGCTTTTTCAAAGACTCGATAGGCGACCGCCAGGACCCGTAAAGCCTGATCGGCCAGATCGGCGTTCGCCTGTATGATTTTTTGTTTATCTTGATCGCTCAAGCTTCTGCGCACACCCTGCTCTTCAATCCCTGTGCAATCCTTAAGCAGAATATCCGGCGCGCCTTTCACGAAAGCGTAAAGACGCCCTTCTTTTTCGCGGATGATCGTCATCTTTTTTCGTTCCGGGTCAAATGGTATTTCCTCGGTAAATTGATATTCCTCTTCCAATTTGATTTTGTGTAAACCAGACTTGGCCGCGGCAACCAGGATCGATCCTTCCGTAGGATCACCTAAGATCTTATCCCTTTTCAGCTCCGCACCGTTGCAAAGCACTCCGCAAAGAAGCGTTTTTTGCAAACCGGGATAAGCCGCGGGAGAAATCGTTTTTCCGTTGATCAGGAATTCTCCTTTGGGCTCATAGCCAACCCCGCTCACGTTAATAATGGCGCTGTCCGCAAAGATAACTTTTACGGTCATTTCGTTCTTGGTCAGGGTGCCGGTTTTATCCGAACAGATAACTGTGGCGCTGCCCAGCGTTTCAACCGAAGGGAGTTTTCGGATCAAGACATGGCGTGTAACCATGCGCTGCACTCCCAGCGCCAACGCTATGGTCACCACCGCCGGCAATCCTTCCGGGATCGCCGCCACCGCCAGACTGACAGAAGTCAAAAGCACGTTTATCATTTCCCCGCCACGCCAAACTTCCAGGGCAAAGACCAGGCCCACCAATACAAAGCACAGGTAAACGATCCATTTGCCGAACTGTTCCAACTTTTTCTGTAGCGGCGTTGCTTCGGTTTCTATTGCCTGGATCATTCCCGCGATCCGGCCCAGTTCGGTCTTCATTCCGGTTTCAACGATTATGGCGCGGGCTTTCCCGGAAACCACCGAGGTTCCCGTATAAACCATGTTTCCCCTGTCCGCTAATGGCAATTCCTTTTCTTCGAGCTGACGCGAAGTTTTTGCGACCGGCATGGACTCTCCCGTCAGGCTGGCTTCCTGCACCGCGAAGTTTGGCGCGGTATAAACTAAACGGCCATCTGCCGGCACAAGATCGCCGGCCTCTAACTCGACCAGGTCCCCCGGCACCAAGCCTGAAGAAGGAATAATTTTCTTCTGTCCGGCACGAATTACTTTTGAGGTGGGACTGGAAAGTTTCTTTAGTGCGGCCAGCGATTTTTCCGCGCGATATTCCTGAACAAACCCTAAAATAGCATTCACAAAAACGATAGCAATGATGGCGGCGGCATCGATCCATTCCTGAAGAAAACCGGAGAGCAGAGCCGCACCGATCAAAACCCAGATAATAAAACCCTTGAACTGTTCCAGGAAGATGGCTAGAGGCGAAGCAGTTTTATTCTGTTTGAGTTGATTGGGCCCAAAACTAACCAGGCGTTCTTTGACCGCCGCCTCCGTCAGGCCCGTTTTTTCGTCGGTTGCGAGCTGCTGGGCAGCTTCCTCAACCGATTGATCGTAATAATTTCCCGCCGCTGCCATTATAAATGTTATAGGCTAATAAACTCAGCGCATATGATGCATCTGCGGCCTGTCGTCCATCCCCGGCATTTTTATCCCCGGCATTTGGGGCATCGGCTGCATTTTAGACATATCCGGCATCGGCTCAACCACCACCAGTTCACCCTTCATGCCGCCATGCCCGAGCCCGCAAAAGACCGAACATTTGATCTCATATTTTCCGGATTCGCCGGGGATAAAATCCACAATTGTTAATTTTCCTTTTTCAATTTTCTGGTTGATCTTAAACTTATCAATATAGATGCCATGGGCTGCGTCCAGGCTCGTCAGGTATAATCTGACCGGAACCCCTTTGACAACCTCAATTCTATTCGGCAGAAACTCATATTGCCTGGCAATAATTGCTACTTCTCTCGTCGGTTCCGCCGCCCAATTAACGGCCGCCAGGATCAGCAAAAGAAACAAGCCGCCAACAACTTTTTTCATTTCTTTATCCCTCCTTGATCTTATTCTCCAGCAACAGGCGCAGGTCAAAAATCGCTTCCTCTTCACTACCGGTATATTTCTGTAATTTGATATCCGAAATAGATAGGAGAGAATTAACCACCGTTTCAATCTTATCGGACTGATGTTTTATCATTTCCACAGATTTATGAAGCGCGGGATCGGTTGTACCCCGGCAAAGTTCGGCCTGCAGGCTTATGGCCGCATTGGCATTCCTGATGTAATGGGCCACCGTGACTGCCAATTGTTTTAAAGTATTGTAGGCCACCATTTTCCGTTCGATGTCGCCCAGCCCCGCTTCGCCCGCAAGCTTGATGCCGTTTAATTTTTTGAATACCGCCTCGCAGGATTCGGAGCAGAAGGAATATTTCTTTTCCTGATAAGCAAGTTGGGAATGCTCTTCTCCGTCTTTAATCTCCATCCCGCAAATTGGATCTCTCATTTAGCGTATTTCCCCGGGTTCTTCTTAAACTCTTCCGGACAGCCGGGACAGCAAAAATAATAGGTCGTCCCTTTATAAACGGTTTTTAGCTTGGTTTTTGCCGGATCTATCTTTGTTTTAGTCACCGGACATTCAACCAGCCTAGGCAGCTTCTTGGCAACTTCCTTTTTTACCGGCAGCGGCTGTTTCAGCCCTTTCATCGTGTGGGTTGAGGCCTCCGCCAAAACTTGCGAAAACAAAAACATGGCGAGAAGCAAACCCAAACAATATTTAAGATTTTTCATTCCTTCACCTCCGTTTTATTTTTCCAGATAGTATAGATCGCCGGCAGGACCACCAGGGTTAAGATGGTTGATGAAATAAGTCCGCCGATCAGCGGCGCGGCGATCCGTTTCATCACGTCCGAACCGATCCCGACGGCCAACATCACCGGCAACAACCCGAAAATATTGGCACTCACCGTCATCAGTTTTGGACGCAACCTCTGCACCGCCCCTTCCATCACCGCTTCATAAAGATCGGATAAATTGTTCATCTTGCCTTCAGCCTTGCGCCTCGCGTAAGCCTCGTCAAGATAAACGATCATGATCGAACCGGTCTCCGCCGCCACCCCAGCCAGCGCGATCAACCCCACCCAGACCGCGATACTCAGGTTAAACCCAAGCAGGAACAGATACCAAATGCCGCCAACCAAAGCAAAGGGGACCGAAAGCATAATAATTAATGTTTCAATGATCGAGCCGAAGGTGAAGAAATACAAGATAAAAATAGCAAAGAGGGTCAAAGGAATAAAGAGTTTCAGCTGGTCAGCCATTCTTTGCATAAATTCATACTGTCCTGACCAGGCCAGGGAATACCCCGTCGGCAGTGCCAATTTGTCCCGCACCGCCCTTTTGGCCTCCTGCACATAACTCCCGATATCGCGGCCGGCGATGTCAACGTAGACGTAACCCGCCAGCATTCCGTTCTCGTCCCGGATCATGGAAGGGCCGTAACGGATACTGATATCCGCGATTTCCGAGATGGGAATTTGGGCGCCGTTCATGGTGGGCACTAGCACCCGCTTCAAGTCGTCGATCTCTCCCCGCAGCTCCCGCGCGTAGCGCACGTTGATCGGGTAACGCTCCCGGCCGGCGATCACGGTGGAAATATTCTCTCCGCCGATGGCCGACATAATGATCATGTTGGCGTCGTCAACCGTCAGGCCGTAACGCGCCAACTGCTCGCGCTTGAGGTCAAAATCGACAAAATAACCGCCGGCCACCCGCTCGGCAAAGACATTGCGCGTGCCGGGAACTTCTTTCAAGACCCGCTCCAAATGCGTGCCAAGCCGCTCTATTTCCTGCAGATCGGCGCCGTAGATCTTGATCCCGACCGGCGTGCGGACCCCGGTAGTCAACATATCGATCCTGGCTTTGATCGGCATGGTCCAGGCGTTGGACACTCCCGGGATCTTCATCTTTTTATCCAACTCGTCGACGAGCTTTTCGTAGGTCAGCCCGCGGCGCCACAGCTTTTTATCCTTTAAGATCACTGTCGTCTCCATCATGGAAAAGGGGGCTGGATCGGTCGAGGTCGCGGCCCGCCCCGCCTTGCCAAAAACCCGTTCCACTTCGGGGAAAGACTTTATGACTTTGTCCTGGATCTGCAATAATCTGGCCGCTTCGGTCACCGACAGACCCGGCAAAGTGGTCGGCATGTAAAGAATGCTCCCTTCATACAGGGGAGGCATAAATTCAGAGCCCATTTTCAAAAAGACCGGCACGGTGACCAGTATACTGGCCAGCGCTCCGGCGACTACTAAATTACGGTGCTTGATGGACCAAAGGGCGACCGGACGATAAAGCCGGATCAAAAACCGGCTGACCGGGTGCTGGTCTTCCGAAATGATCTTGCCGCGGACAAAGATCATGATCAGCGCCGGGGTCAAGGTTATCGCCAGTAGCGCCGCGAAGAAGATGGAATAATTTTTAGTAAAGGCCAACGGTTTGAAGAGCCGCCCTTCCTGGGCAACCAGAGTGAAAACCGGCATAAAAGCGACCGCCATGACCAGCAGGGAAGCAAAAATGGGTGGACCGACCTCTTTCATGGCGCCGATCATAATGCTTTCGCGCGTCCCCTGTCGCAAACCCTTCGTCCACTCATCCAATCGTTTATGGACATTCTCGACCAACACGATCGGAGCGTCTACCATGTCGCCGATCGCTACCACGATTCCCCCCAGCGACATGATATTGGAGGTCAGGCCCATCCAGTTCATAGGGATAAAGGCGATCAGCACCGCGATGGGGAGCCCGATGATAGGGACCAGCGCCGAAGGGAGATGCCATAAGAAGAAAACGAGCATTAAACTGACAATAATTAATTCCTGGACGAGCGCGTCGCGGACGGTACCGATGGAAGCTTCGATCAGCTCGGAGCGGTCATAGGTGGTTACGATCTTTACCCCTTTGGGCAGACTGGGTTCGATTTCCTTGAGCTTGGCTTTGATCCGGTTAATGACTTCCAGCGCGTTCTCCTTGTGGCGCATGACCACAATGCCGCCGGCTACTTCCCCCTGCCCATCCAGTTCGGCGATCCCCCGCCTCATATCCGGGCCCAAAGTAACATTGGCGATCTGTCCAACGGTCACCGGCACGCCGTTCAGATCGTTACCGACCACAATTTTTTCGATATCCTGGGTGGTTTTAATATACCCGCGCCCCCGCACCATGTACTCTGTCCCGCTCCATTCGACCAATCTTCCGCCGACATCATTATTACTTTTGCGCAGGTTCTCGACGACCTTCATGAGCGGGATGTTATAGGCTAAAAGCGCGCTCGGATTAACGTTTATCTGGTACTGCCGGACAAAACCGCCGACCGAAGCCACCTCCGCTACGCCAGGAACTGATTGTAAATAATAGCGCAGATACCAATCTTGAAAACTGCGCAGGTCGGCCAGA
This sequence comes from Candidatus Margulisiibacteriota bacterium, assembly GCA_041658645.1. Taxonomy (NCBI): domain Bacteria; kingdom Bacillati; phylum Candidatus Margulisiibacteriota; species Candidatus Margulisiibacteriota bacterium. The sequence continues at coordinate 2,954 of JBAZZV010000015.1, read as the reverse complement.
GAGTGTTGGCCCGATCCATCAACCAAGGCATATTGGAAGATCCAGCCCACGCCTGTGGCATCCGGACCTAATTCAGTTTTTACCCCTTCCGGAAGCCGCGGAATGATCTTATTCAAATATTCCAAAACGCGCGACCGCGCCCAATATATGTCGGTCCCGTCCTCAAAGATCACATAAACATAAGAAAAACCAAAGTCTGAAAACCCGCGGATCGCTTTGACCTGGGGAGCGCCCAGCAGGGAAGTGATAATGGGGTAAGTAACCTGATCCTCGATAATATCCGGCGAGCGGTCCCACTGGGAATAGACGATGACCTGCGTGTCGGAGAGGTCCGGCAGAGCGTCCAGGGGAACACTGCGCAGGGCAAAGAACCCGCCCAAAGCCAGCGCCCCGACCAGGATAAAGACGATCGTCCTGTTCTTGGCGCAATATTCGATTATATATTCGACTAATTTTGCCATTGCTTAATGCTGATGTTCGCCGCCACCGGTGGATTTCAATCGTGATTCCGAATCGATCAGGAAATTCCCGGTGGTCACCGCCATTTCCCCTTCCCGCAATCCGCCCAGGACCTCATAGTAACCCGCGGCCTTCTGGCCCAACCTCACTTCACGGCTAATATAATTGCCGTTACCCTTGGCCACAACCACTAATGTCCTTTTGCCGGTATTGATGACCGCTTCTTCAGCGACCGCCAACCGGCTGCCCAGATCGATCTTGAGCTTCACGGTGGCGTACATCCCCGGCTTCAATCTCTGGCCGGGATTTTGGATCTCCGCTCTCGCTTTGGCCGATCGGCTCATGGGGTCCAGCACCGGCGAGACCGCCGCGATCGTCCCGGAGAAGGCTTCCCCCGGAAAAGCAACGGTCTCGATCTCCACCGGAACGCCAGTCTTGACCAACCCCAGCTCATTCTCGTAGATCGTAATATAAACCCAGGTTCGATCTTCGGGCAGGATCAGGTTTTCCTGCGGTTTGCCCTCTGCTTGCAATCTAGCGAGCTGTTCCTCGTCCAGCCCCAGGACCCGCAATCTTTTCTTGCCGGCGTCGATCAAGGTTTCATCGCCCAGACCCAGCGCGCCGATGTATTCCTCCTGCGCCACGTAGAGTTCCGGGTCATAAGCCACCGTCCCGACCGTTCGGACCTCTTTCCAGAGCTGGCGTCGCCCCACCCGTTCAGTCCTGACCCCGACCAGCTTTTGCTCTTCGGGACTGATCGAGATCTCTCCTGCTTGCGCTCCGGGAGCTTTTTCATAGACCGGCACATAGTCCATCCCCATTTCGTCTTTCATCGGTACGGGAGAAGTAACTTGCGGGTTCATCGGATTGCGGTAAAACAGGATATTCTTCCCCAGTTCATGCCCCTGATGCCCGGACTTTTGGGCCGGGGCGCAGCTGACGACCGCCAACACGACCAATCCTAAGATTATGACCAACGCTCCAGTCCTCATTTAATTTCTCCTCCTGTTATCTTCTCCAGTTCTGCCAAGGTCTTGCCATAATTGGCCTGGCTTTCAAAAAGTTTCAGCCTGGCTTCTTTATAAGCCCGCTCGATGTTCTGCAATGTTTGAAAATCGACTTTGCCCGATCGGTAGGCCGTTAAAGCCACTTTCAAAGCCTGAGAACTTTGCGGTACGATCTTATCTTCATAAAGCCGGGCGGTCCGGCGCGCGGCATCCGCCATGACCCGCGATTCCTTGACCATCCAGCGGATCATGTTCCTCATGTTATTGTAGGCTGCTTCGGCCGCTTCTCTTTCGAGCCCCGCTGAATTGACCCCATAGCTCTGCTTCCAGAAATAAAGCGGGACGGAAAAGGAGATCATCGCGTCCCAACCGCCGGAGACTCGCTTTTTAGCTCCTAACATGGTATCCGGAAAAAAATCCATCTTGGAGCGAAGGTGGCCGGCATCCTTTGCCGCCAGCCCGGCTTTCATCGCCAGCAGTTCCGGCCGGTGCTCGAGCGCGTTCTTCTCCAGGGCCGCTGCCGGTTCGATCGTTCCGGGCAGATTGAGTGTAGCCGCTGTTTCGAGCGGCCCCTCATCGCTCCGATTGAGCAAAGCCTTTAGTTTTGCCTCTTTAACCTGCCGCTCCTGCTGCAGCGAAGTTAGTTCATTGTCCATCAGCAAATATTCGACATTGGCCATTAAAACATCCGCCTGGACCGCCTGCCCCACTATGTATTTAGCTTCCGCTGACTTTTTAACCCTGGCCAGGAGCTCTTTTATTTCGGCCATCGCCTCGATCGCGCGATCGGCAAAGAAAAGATCATAATAAGCAGACTTGATTTGAGCGGATATCTCCAGCACTTTTGCCTGGTAGTTGGCCGAAAGCATTGAGGCTTCGGCGTTGGCCATCTGCCACTCGGCGTAAATTTTCCCCGGGAACATGATCATTTGCTCGGCAGTGTACATCTTCATGCCGTCTTCGGGATTGCGCGAGCCGGAGGGGATCTGTTCATACTCTAAACCGACGCGGGGATTATCTAAAGCTAAAACTTGAGGGATTTTGGCGGAGACGGCCTCCTTTTGACTTCTTGCCGCCTGCAAATCAGGGTTCTTTTCGAGCGCGATTCTGACCACATCAGAAAGGGAAAGCTTTTCGGCATAAGCCGCAGAGGTTAAAACGATAATTAATAAAATGATTGGAAATTTAAAATTTCTCAAAAACATCCATAAGCTCCTTGATCTCACGCGTCCCTGTCCCCCGTTTTATCGAAGCGGTCACACAGGTTTTCATGTGGTCCTCAAGGATAAATTTCCCGATGGACGAAAGCGCCGCCTTGGCCGCCGCGATTTGGTTTAGGATCTCAATACAATAGCGCGGTTCCTCTACCATCTTTTTTATCCCCTCAATCTGCCCGCGTACGCGGCTCAAACGATTGGCCAACTGCTTCCGATGCTTACCCGTCAACATACCCCCCTAGGGTATCATAATTACAAACAATGTCAAGCG
>JBAZZV010000014.1 GCA_041658645.1 Candidatus Margulisiibacteriota bacterium | reverse complement strand
TGCAGTTTGATCAACTGGCCAAATTGGCCGGTCGCGTTATTCTCGATCAAAATAACTTTTTTAGCTTTAACCAAATATTCCCGCGTTGACGGCGGCAGGGGATAAACCTGGCTAAAATGTAAAAACGCGATCTTATCATCACCGATCACTTTTAAAGCTTCAGCAATAATATTCCGGTTCGACCCCCAACCAACGACCAGGGTCTGATAATTGTCACTGCCGATCAGGAGCGGCGGGACAACTGCTTTCATTATCTCGCCCATTTTGGCCAGGCGTTTGTCGACCATCTTCGCCCTTAACTCCAGATCTTCGGTAATATGGCCGGTTTCGTCATGCTCGTCGCTATCGACCCCGACCAACCCGTCGCCGTAACCAGGGACCCCCCTCGGCGAGAGGCCATCAGCAGTCAGTTTATAACGCTGGTAACCCTCGGCCGTTTTGATGATATTGTTCTCGACCTGGACCCCGGCCAGATCGAAGGGCTTGATATTATAGTAGGAATCGGCCAGATATTGGTCGCTCAAGATAATGACCGGGACCTGGAATTTATCCGCCAGGTTAAAAGCTTTTTGGCTTAAATCAAAAGCTTCGTCGAGAGATCCAGGCGCCAGGATGATCCGCGGGAATTCGCCGTGCCCGGAATAGAGGGCAAAGTTCAGGTCACCCTGCTCGGTCCGGGTCGGCAGACCGGTCGCCGGAGCGGGCCGCTGGCCCAAGCTGACGACTACCGGCGTTTCCAGCATCCCCGACAAACTGATCCCTTCGACCATCAGGGCAAAACCGCCGCCGGCCGTGGCGACGATCGCCCGGGCCCCGGCATACCAGGCCCCCAGGGCCATGTTGATCGCCGCGATCTCATCTTCCGCCTGCTCGGCGATCAGCCCGCACTCCGCGGCGTGTTGGGCCAGGTAGGTGAAAATACCGGTCGACGGGGTCATCGGATAAGCCGCGACAAAATTACAGCCGCCGGCTAGCGCCCCCAGGGCGATCGCCTCCGCCCCGCTCAAGATAATATCGTTCTGGACCGCCGGGTCGGGCTGGAGATCCAGCCCGATCGTCCCTTTGGCTAACAAGTCACGGCCGATCTCTATCCCGGCCAGGGCCGCGGCGACATTTTGGCCGATCAGCTCTTCGCTCTTTTTAGCAAAATAACTTTTGACTTGAGCGGTCAGCAGTTCCGGCTCCAGCCGGAGGAGGCCGACGACCACCCCCGCGGCCACAACATTAGCTAGGATCTTGTTGCCGAGCTCGAGCGCCTTGGCGTTGAAAATATCCGCCGCTAGAACAAGCGTAGCCGCCGAGATCCTTTTGGCCAGATGCTTGGTCCGGCCGTCGTCCAACTGGATCAGCAGGTCGATCCGGTCAATAAAAGCGTCGACCCGGCGCGAGCTGATCCTGAAGCTGGTTGAATTTGTCCCGCCGCGGACCCGCGACATGTACTCTTTGGCGGCAAAAACGTGATAGCCGGCCTGTTTAATGACGCGGGTCAGCAGGCGCTCAACAGCCTGGACCCCTTGGCCCGCTTCGCCGGACAGAACTACCGAGACTTCGTCCTTAAGTTGAGTGGCGATTACTATCTCTCCCCTGCTTTCATCATCTGGCGTCAGGCTCTAATTTTAACCGATTCCTGCTTGCCTTTCAATCTTTCCCGCTATATAATTTCAGCTATGAAAACCGAGACCAAACTTAATATCGCGCTTTTTTCCGTCTTTTTTGTTACTTTAATTACCATAAGCTTGATCGGCATTTATTTTACCAGCAATCTCCTGGTTCAAGAAACCATCAATCATCTTCAAGGCATAGCCGATATCCAAAAGAACCAAATTGAACACGAGTTGGACAAACATTCTGATGACTTATTTTCATATATTATCAAGGATTATTCCGGACTGGGTAAAACCGGTGAGATCATCCTGGCAAAAAGGGATGCGAACGGCGACGCGGTATTTATCGCCCCTACCCGGCTGGATCCACAGGCCGCCAATAAAGTAAGAATTCCCAAAAATGATACCCAGATAGCAATTACCCATGCTTTGCAAAAGAAAGAACGAACCTTTAGCGATTATTTGGATTACCGCGGAAAGCCCGTTTTAGGCGTAACCCGCTACATCGCTAAAGTTGATTGGGGTTTAGTGGTTAAAATGGATCGCGATGAAGTGTGCGCTCCGGCCTACGCGCTGTTTGGCTCCATGTTCATAGTAATTTTAATTTTTTCGGCTATCGTCATACTTATCCTTCCTTATTTCTCGCGCCTGGTAACCGCACAATTGCGCCGGAGCGAGGATGCACTGCTGGAGAGCGAAGATATTTTCAGCCAGTTCATGAAGCGCAGTCCGGTTTATGTATTCTTTAAAGATGAAAATATCAGGGCAATTCGATTGAGCGCTAATTATGAGAAGATGTTAGGCAGGCCACTCAATGAATTGCTTGGTAAAAACATGGAGGACCTTTTCCCGTCGGATCTTTCGAAAAGCATGGTTGCGGATGACATGAGAGTTTTAAAAGAAGGCAAACCGATTGAAATTGAAGAAGAATTGAATGGCCGGTTTTATTCAACAATAAAATTTCCAATTCATCGGGAAGGAAAACCTGATTATCTTGCCGGCTTTACAGTCGACATCACCGAGCGCAAGCAGGCGGAGGAGAAGATAAGAGAAGCTGAAAAAAAATTCAGGGTCGTATTCGACAGCGCGGGGGATGGAATCTTGCTGGCCGATCCGGAAAAAAAGAAATTTCTCATGGGCAATCAAGCAATTTGCCGGATGCTCGGCTACAGCCCGGAGGAAATCAAAAATTTAGGGGTCATGGATATCCATCCCGAAAAAGACATCCCTTATGTTATCGATCAGTTTGAAAGGCAGGCCAAAGGAGAATTTAGCTTGACCAGGGATCTCCCGGTCAAAAGAAAAGACGGCAGTGTTTTCTATGCCGACGTTAACGCGGCAGCCGTTACACTTGCCGGGAAGGCATATTTAACGGGGTTCTTTCATGAAACCACCGAGCGCAAGAAGATGGAAGAAAAACTGCGGGATTTATTTGAAAACTCCAATGACATCATCACCTATGTGGACACTCACGGCAAAATGGTCGACGTCAACAGAAGGATCACGGATATTCTGGGTTATTTGCCGGAGGAGCTAGTGGGGAAAAAATTTGTTGATCTGGGAATCCTTCAGCTGAAAGATGTGCCCCAGATAGTAAAGCTTTTCACTGAAACGATCTTTACCGGGGAACCCAAGACAATAATCGAGCTGGAGTTGAAGCACAAAAACGGGAGCAAGGTTTTTATGGAAGTGGGCACCCGTTTCATTAAAACCGACGGCCAGATAAAGGGGGTTGTCAACTCATTTAGGGACGTCACCGAGCGCAAGCAGGACGAGGAAAAACTTTTATTGAAAACCACCCTTTTAGAAGCGCAATCCGAAGCATCAATTGACGGAATTTTAGCGATAGACGACAACGGAAAATCCATTTTATTCAACAAACGTTTTGGTGAAATGTGGAAGATCCCCCGGGAGATATTGGACGCAAAGAATGACGAAAAAATGCTTCAGCATGTCATGGGCCAGTTAAAGGATCCCGATGAATTCATTAATAAAGTAAAATATCTTTACGCTCACAGGGACGAAAAAAGCCGGGATGAGATAGAATTCAAGGACGGCAGGTTTTTTGACCGCTACTCTTCTCCTTTAACCGGCGCGAACGGCAAATATTACGGCCGGATCTGGTACTTCCGCGACATCACCGAACGCAAGCAGGCAGAAGAAATCATTTTTACCGAAAAAGAGCGCCTGCTGGTCTCCCTACACAGTATCGGAGACGGGCTTATCGCCACGGATAATAAAGGAAAAGTAATGATCCTTAATAAAGTCGGGGAGGAGCTTACCGGCTGGAGTGAAGCAGAGGCGCTGGGGAAAAACGCTTCAGAAGTTTTCAAGATCGTCAACGAAGAGACCCGTTTGCCCTGCGCAGACCCGATAGCGAAAGTGTTGAAGCTGGGAGAAATCACCGGACTGGCCAACCATACCATGCTTATCAGCCAGGACGGGAGAGAAATTCCCATTGCCGACAGCGCCGCCCCGATCCACGACCGGCAGGGCAATGTGATCGGCGTTATCCTGGTCTTCCGTGACATTACCGATACCCGGCGCGTCGAACGGATGCAAAATGAATTTGTGAGCACGGTTTCCCATGAACTGCGGACCCCCCTGTCAATTATTAAGGAAGGGATCTCCCTGACGGTTGAAGGCCTGTACGGCAAAATCGAAGAAGACCAGAAAAAATCCTTAACGATCGTTTTGCGCAATGTTGACCGCCTGGCCCGCATCATCAACAGCATCCTGGATATTTCCCGCCTGGAGGGCGGCAAAGTTGAGCTTAAAAAAGAACTTTTCAATATCGCCGATCTGGGAAGGGAGGTTGTTTCAAACTTCAGCCCGTCGGCAAAAGATAAGGGGCTCGAACTGCGCGGAAACATTCCTTCCGAAAAAGTCATGCTTTCCGCGGACAGGGATAAATTGATGGAGATCTTTGTGAACCTGGTCGGGAACGCGCTCAAATTCACCGAGAAAGGCTATATTGAAGTTTCGATGCTTGATAAGGCCGACCGGATCGAGTGCAGTGTCGCGGACAGCGGGCGAGGGATATCCCAAACCGATCTGCCCAAAGCTTTCAGCAAATTCGAGCAGTTCGGCCGGGGCACGGGCCCGGGGGAAAAAGGGACCGGGCTCGGACTTTATATAGTCAAAAAACTGGTTGAATTGCACAAGGGGAAGGTCTGGGTCGAATCCGAACCGGGCAAAGGAACAAAATTCACTTTTACACTGCCGAAGGGGGAATAAAATGGCTAAGATATTATTGATGGACGACGAGCCGGAATTTGTGGAAATGCTTTCCCTGCGGCTTAGAAAAACCGGGGGCTACGAGGTGATAACCGCCTTTGACGGCGAGGAGGGCCTGAAAGCCGCGCAAGCAAACCGCCCGGACCTCATCATCCTTGATCTTATGATGCCCAAAATGGACGGGCGCAAAGTCATTGAAGAGCTGAAAAAATCCGATCAAACCCGCGGCATTCCCGTGATCGTACTAAGCGCCAGCGCCTCCCCCAAGACCGCCGAAGAATTATTAAAACTGGGGGGCTTTGATTTTATTGTAAAACCGTTCGAGCCACCGACCCTGATGGCCAAGATAAAAGCCGCTTTAGAGAAGAAAAATGCTCGATGACTTGATCCTGCACGACCTCAAGAATCCCCTCTCCGGCATCACCGGCTCGATCGGCTTATTTCTCGACGACACGCTCGGGCCGATCAACGCAGAACAGAAAAAATATCTGGAAAATATCAACTTCAGCGCTAAAAAGCTCGCGCTGCTCCTGCTGGAGCTCAGTTTTATCAACAACGCGGAAAAAGGCGATCTGGCCGTCGCTAAAAGCGCTTTCCCGGCCGGAGAACTGCTGAAAGAATTGACCTGGTTAAGGCGGCTCGCGGAAAAAGAAAGCAAAACCATAAAAGAAAACGTTGACGGCAATTTAAGCGTTCGGGCGGACAAAGAACTCACGGTGATGATCATCGCCGATCTTCTGTTGAATGCCGTCAAGCAGGCCGAGCGCGGGGGCGCGGTCACTCTCAACCTGAAGCAAGAAAAAGACCATTTTATGTTTGAAATAATCCACCCGGGCGAAGGCGTTCCAAAAGAATACGCGGCAAAAATTTTCAATAAAAATTTCAGGGCGGAGAATCCCCAGTTAAAAGCCAAAACCAGCCCCGGGCTGGGTTTTTATTTCTGCAAGTTAGCGGTTGAGGCCCAGGGCGGCAGTATCAGCGTCGAAAGTACGGTCGGCCAGGGTTCGAGGTTTTATTTCTATTTGCCTCGAGCCTAAAAAGTGCTATTATATTCAACAGGAGAATTATGAAAATATTGATCGCGGACGATGAAGAGATAATCCGTTCCTCCCTGGAAGGCATTTTAAAAAAGGGCGGCTTTGAAATCGATTTTGCCCTGGACGGCAAGGAAGCTCTCAATAAGGTCGGAAACGACCTTTATGACGCCCTGCTCCTTGATCTGGAAATGCCCAAGATCGACGGCTATGAAGTTTTGAACCGGGCGAGGAAAATTTACCCGAACCTGCCGGTGATCTTTATAACCGGCAAAGGCAAAGTGAAAAAAATCGAGGACAGCATCGCGCATCATAAGTTGAATGCTTTTATAGAAAAGCCCTTTACCGCCGATGAAGTTCTGGACGTGGTCAATCGGGCGATCAGGATCAGGCACGATTCCTGACAATCGTGGTTATTTTTTTATCACTCTGGCGACGACATCGAGCACTTTTTCCGGAGTGAACGGTTTTTCGATGTAACCGTTAAGATTATACTGCGCCATGCTTTCGATCGTCTTCTGCGGACGGCCTTTGCCGGTGACAAACATTATCGGCAGTTCCGGATACAGGGCTCTGGCTTCTTTTAAAACAGTGTAACCGTCAAGTTTCGGCATTTCGATGTCCAGCAAGACCAGACCGTAAAGATTCTCTTTGATTTTCTTTAAAGCTTCTTCTCCATCCAAGGCAAAGTCGGTCTCGTAGCCGCCGCCTTTTCTCAAGATCGCGTCCAGACTGCTGCGGATTATTTCTTCGTCATCGGCGATCAAGATCTTTGTCAGGCCGATCAGTTCATAGCCTTTGACCAGTTCGGCCGTGATTGAAAACTCGCTGCGGCGAATCGCCTGCCCGACCGACCAGTCGCAGATCTTAAGGGCGGTTTTGGGATTGCCTTTGGACAGTGTGTAAACTTTTTCCAGCGCCGCGTCGGTAAAAGGATCAAACCCTTTGCCCCCCGCTTCTTCAATCCTCGTTTTAAGATAATTTTTCAAACCGTCGAGTTCCAGTTTGCTTTCACCCGCGAACAATTGCTGGATCGCCTGCAGCGAAAAGGGATTTTTTGTCCAGCCGGTCTGGTTTAACCAGAGTGCCGTTTTTTCTTTGTCGGACAGCAGTTTAGCTGATTTTCCCTGTGTTGGAATTCCTCTCGGAATGGCCCTGATCAGAAAATAGATCAGCGCCGCCAACACAATGAGTACCGCGAAAATAATCGCAACAATCATTAGATAAAATCTTCTTGCTCCCTCCGCCTGGATCTTTTTCTGGGCGGCCAGGCGGTTCTGCGTGTCGGCCAGCAGAGTCCCCGCCTCTTTATTATCGGGAGCCAGATAGAGAACTATCCGGAAAAAAGCGGCCGCTTCGGATAACTTGCCCTGCTGAATATCTTCTTTGCCCGCCGCCAGGTTCCTCTCGACCAGCCGGTTTTTGGTCGCGAGAGTCAGCTCCGGCGCGGGCGCGCCGGCCGGCGGCGTAATGATCTTTTTGATCAGCGAGATCAGTTCTTCCTGCCCGGCGACAGTGGCCGGCGCCGCTTCCGCGGTAATGATCTGCCTTAAAGGCGGTTTCGGGGCCGCCTCGGGCGTCGGCTTGCCGACCAGCGTGATCATAGCCAGTTCGCCGACGGAAAAATAATCCGTCTGGCCCGTGAAGACGTTGCCTTGGACATCGACGGCCGTGAGGTTGGCACTGTAGGTCTCTTTTTTAAAATCGATCGGCACCTGCCAGAGGCCGCGCCAGACATTGGTGCGGCGGTCCTGGATCAAGGTGACCGGAGTGCCGTCGGGCATGATGGCGGTGATCTGCGATGTGTCAACCGGGGCCTGAACAATAACATGGACAAAATCGCCCGGCAGGTAGGTTCGGGCGTTAACGGTGGGATTTGTCAGACTGGACGGTTGGGCAATCGAGATAAAAGGACACAAAATTAATAAAAAAAGAATAAACAAAGATTTCCGAGCATTATAAATATTCTTCATTAATTATTGAACCGTCCCTTTCAAGGCAAACCACGGTTGGCCTACATAAAACAGCGAAACATAATTAGTTGCTAAACTTGCGTCATTATAATACTGATGATAGGCATAGTCAACACGCATTCCCCCGTAGGTTAATGAGGCCCCGAAAGACGGATTCCAGCTGGTTTGAGAAGCGGTCGCCGGGTCAACGCTCTGGTCCAGCCCGGCGCGAAAGGTAATGTATTGGTTTTCTTTCCACTCCAGGCCGATGTGCTCGGTGACCGGCCGTCCCGTCTGGGCCGGCAGATCGGCATCCGCCGCGATCAGCAGTTTCGGCCAAGGGACCGGCTTAATGGCCGCGCCAACCTTGGTAATACTGGCCAACGATTCCTCCGCTCCGCTGCTCAACCTGATCACACTGCCCATCGAGACCGGAATGAAATTTTGCCGACAAAGGCCAAAACTCAAATGAGGATTAACCACTGCTTTTACTCCGATATCACCGCTGAAGCCGGTCGCCTGCCCCAGATCGCTGTGGCCGCCGGTATAGCCGCGATTATACAATTTGTAATTCGCGCCGACAAAAACGTTGTTCCCGTAGTTGAAAAAATTGGCCAGCGGCGTCGCGTAAGAAAAGGACAACAGAGAATCGTAATAATCGGTCGGGACAGGAGTATCTTTGGTGACAATATTATTAACGCCGGTCGTGATATAGCCGAGGCCAAATATCCCGTACGGGGTCGGCACCGCGCCGGAAAATTCCTGATAGTAAACATCCTGCAGCAGGTTCGTATACATGGCCATGGCCTGCGGGCCTTTTAAGCCGGCCAGGCCGGCCGGATTAATGAATGACGCGTCGGCGTCTTCGGCCACCGCCGTGTGCGCTCGGCCCATGCCGATTGGCCGCGCGCCGCCGCCGATCGTCATCGCGTCATCGGTCGAGCCGATCACGGGCCCACCGAACGCCGCGAGTTCCAGGCAGCAGGCTGCGATCACAGAATAAATTATATATTTCATCTCGTCACTATTAATTTCATCTCGCTGATCTTGGTCGTTTTGCCGTCCGCGGTTTTCGCGATCACCTGGACAATGTAAACACCCGAAGAAACATAGGCCTTGAAGGCGGTCAAGCCGTCCCAGACAACACTGTTATCGCCGACTTTAGCTAAAAATGTCGTCTGATAAACCCGCTCGCCGCGAATATTGTATACATATATAATGATCGTGGCCGGGTTGCCCTGGTCATCGGTCGCCCGGCCCAGGCTGAAAGATAAAGTCGTCGAGCCCGTCGAGGGATTAAAGACCGGCTGGGAGCTCTCGATCGGCTTGGTGACCATGATGACCGGCGTCTCGACCGCAAAGCCCTGCGTTAGAGTCCCGCTCTGGCTGTCGTCGTTTACAACAATGACATCCCAGAAACCAGCGGTTTTACCAATCAGGTCAAATTGGCAGCTAATTTGCGTCGATGATACGACCACAATATTTGAGGCAATTATATCACTTGCACCCGACTTTGATAGCTTAACATTTACGCCGGCACGGAAATGAGTTCCCGCCAGGTTGGTAATGCTGATGACCGCATTATTGACGCCCGACTTCGGCGTGATCGAGCTTACCGTCGGCGCCGCAAAAGTTACGGTGAAGGCGGACGGCAGAGTGCCTGATCGCCCGTCGGGATTGGTCACGGTTACGTCCCAGGCCCCGCCAGCCGCGCCGGTCAGATCGAGGGTGCAGGTGATCTTGACGGCGCTAACGACGGCAACATTGGTCGCGTTGATGTCCGGCTGTCCGCTCTTTGACAATTTAACCGACGCGCCGGCCGCAAAATTAGCGCCGCCCAGGTTCGTGATATTGACCGTTCCCGTATTGAGCGCGCTGTTGGGCACTATTGAGGTCACGACCGGCGCCAGAACCGGCGTCACCGCGCCAAAATAAGCGCTCTTCAGAAAACCGCCATTAAGCGCAAAGGCAGAACTCGATTGGACCGCGATCTGCCGCTCGCGCGCTTTACCCGAAAGGTGATAGGAAGTTGAACTGATAGCGCCGGCTCCCGCGTCAAAAATTCCTGTCGTGATTTTATAGCTGGCGCTGGAAGAGGCCGCCCGGGCCGATCCGGTTAAAACTACTATAAGAAATAATATTAATAATTTGTTTTTCACAGCTCTTTTATCCCGCAACTCTTACCCTGAAACACTCACTAATTCGATCAGTTTCGTCTATTTGGGCCCAACGGTGATCCAGTCGAAAGTGTCGGTCGCGGCTCCAGTATTATTTCGTTTCACCGTGAAAGCGGAAGAGGTTTTAGCAGTTGCGGTATCAACAATAATAACAGCACCTGAATTGGAATCTTCCACCGACACGACGACCGCATAAGTGGCCTGGCTGTAAGCAATTGGCAAAGTAACGGTCGCGGTGGAATTTTTGCCGCAAGTTGATGTTCCCGATTGGACAAAAAGGCCATGGGTAAGTTGCGCGTTTAGATTTGTCACTTCGGTGGTCGAAGTAATCACGATCGGCGCCGTTCCGACCGCGACCGTATTTGTGTACTGGCCCGAAGAAGATAGCGTTGTTGCCGTTACCGCGGCCATAGTTGTGGGGCCGGTAAATGTTTTATTGGACAGAGATTGGGCGCTTGTATGGTCCACCACCACAGTTGTATCAACGCTCATAATTCCCGTAGTTGTGATCGGGCTCGGCGAAGATATAAGCCCGTTGCCCGCTTGAACCGAAGTAACAGTTCCGCTGCCGCCCGGCGCCGCCCAGGTCTGGTCGCCGCGCAGGAAAGTCGTGTTATTCGCCGTCCCAGATCCCAATCGGGCAGTGCCAACCAGCCCGGTCTTGATCGCTTCACCAGTAATTGAGTTGGTCGAATCAAGAGTTTTGTTGGTTAAATTCTGTGTGTCGGTGTCGCCGACGATATTTCCCGTCGGTACAGTCTTGCCCGAACTTTCCAGCGCCGTTCCTCCGGCATTCATTCTCACCAGCTGACTCGAAGTAAAGCTAGTCGCATTGGTGCCGCCTCTCGCTAGGGCCAAAGTTCCGCTGGTAATATTGGCCGCGTCGGTTTGATCCACATTTTGGACATTGCCTAACCCAACCTGAGTTTTAGTTAAGCCAGTTAATGCGGACCCGTCAACCGCCGGCAATTTGGCGGAAGAATCGAGCTGGATTATTTTATTGGCCGTTGTTCCCGCATCGACGGAAATTACCCCGGTTGCCGTGATCGGGCCGCCGACTAAGCCGTTCCCCGTTCCGACACTGGTGACCGAACCGGTGGCGGCCGATGCCCATTGCGGATTGGCCGACCCGCCCTGCGTCTGAAGAACCTGCCCGGATGATCCTGCAGGCAATCTGGTCCAATTCGAACCGTTATAATAGATAACGTCACCTTGCGCCTGGCTGGCAATAGTAAGATTGGCGACTCCAAGATTGGTCAGCGTATTGCTCGCGCCCGATATCGTTTTATTGACCAGAGTTTGAGCAGCGTCGAGCGTCACGACATTGGTTGATAATCTGGCGTCTGATAATGTCCCAGAAGAAAGATTAGAAGCATTGGTCGTATCAACGTTAGCGACATTACCAAGATTGATCTGACCCTTGGTCAAGCCGGTGAGAGCTGAACCATCCACTGCCGGCAGTTTGGCCGAAGGATCCAATTGAACGATCTGATTGGCCCCGGTACCGACGTTGACTGCTAATGTGCCGGTCGAGGTGATCGGTCCGCCGGTTAGCCCCGTTCCGGTATCAACCTGCGTCACGGTTCCATTGTTGCCAGCCGCCCAGGTTTGATCCCCTCGCAGAAAGTTGGCACTGCTGGCCGATCCCGACCCTAATCTGGCTGTTGCTATTGTTCCGCTCGTGATATTAGCCGCATTCGTCTGATCAACATTCTGCACGTTGCCTAAGCTAACCTGTGTCTTCGTTAGTCCCGTCAAAGCCGACCCGTCAACCGCCGGCAATTTGGCGGAAGAATCGAGCTGGACTATTTTATTGGCCGTTGTTCCCGCATCGACGGAAATTACCCCGGTTGCCGTGATCGGGCCGCCGGTTAAGCCGTTCCCCGTTCCGACACTGGTGACCGAACCGGTGGCGGCCGATGCCCATTGCGGATTGGCCGACGCGCCCTGTGTCTGCAGGACTTGTCCCGATGTCCCTGGCCCAAGCGCTACCCACGCACTGCCATTATTATATAGAACGCTTCCCTGCGTTGAAGCCGACGTATCACTCCCCAAACCGCCTCGTGCTAAGCCCAAAGTTCCGCTGGAAATATTGCCGGCATTGGTCGTATCAACATTTTGAACATTGCCAAGTCCGACCTGTGTTTTGGTCAGTCCCGTCAGAGACGAGCCGTCAACGGCCGGCAGCTTGGCGGAAGCATCCAGTTGAACTATTTTATTGGCCGTTGTCCCCGCGTCGACAGAAATTACCCCGGTTGCCGTAACCGGGCCGCCGGTTAAGCCAGTGCCGGTATCAACTTGAGTAACTGTTCCTGTTCCGCCGGCCGTGGCCCACGCCGGAATACCGCCGCTGACCTTTAAAACCTGCCCGGCCGTGCCGACCGGCAACTTGGCTAAAGTGTTCGCACCGGAAGCGTAAAGTATATCCCCCGTCGCGTAACTACTTTGGTTGGTCCCGCCCCTCGCTTCAACCATAGTTCCGCTGGAAATATTGCCGGCATTGGTCGTATCGACATTCTGCACATTGCTTAGCCCGACTTGAGTTTTAGTCAGTCCCGTCAGGGCCGAGCCGTCAACCGCCGGCAGTTTGGCAGAACTATCCAATTGAACTATTTTGTTGGCTGTCGTTCCCGCATCAACGGAAATCGTGCCGGTCGTCGTCACCGGACCGCCGGTCAAGCCCGTGCCTGTATCAACCTGGGTAACCGTTCCCGTTCCGCCGGCTGAACCCCAGGAAGGAGTTCCTCCGCTCACTTTTAATATCTGACCCGCCGAGCCGACCGGCAGTTTGGCCAGCGTATTTGAACTTGAAGCGTAGAGAATATCGCCGGTCGCATAAGTGCTTTGATTTGTTCCGCCATTCGCCTCCAGAACCGGTACAACAAGCGAGATCGTCCCGGCCGTCGTTACCGGGCCGCCGGTTAAACCAGTGCCTGTATCGACCTGGCTGACGGTCCCGCCGCCGGTCCCGGTCGCGGTCAAAGTCACCACCCCGGTGCCGCTCCCTTCGTCTCCCGAAACGCCGATCCCCGAGCCGGCCACAATTTGTTTAACAAATTGTCCGGAGGCAGCTTTAGCGCGGGTAATTGTCCCGTCCTCAACACCTTGAGCCAACGCGGTCTTAAAGGCATAACCGACGGAAACTAACTGTACGCGGGGAGTTAGTGTTTCTCCCGCGATAGATATTTCCAGATAGCGCGAAGAAGAATTGAATACCTCGGGAGAAACTGCGGTCGTAGCTCCCAGCAGGACGCTGAAAACGCCCTGGCTGTCGGGGGTCACGCTTTGGCTTTCCGGCCCCCAGACCAGACTGCCGGCAGTCGCGGCGTCAAAAATGCTGAAGCTGACGTTTTTTGCCGTCGTGATCGGATTGCCGGAGGGATCGACCAGTCTTCCCTCATAAGCTATTTTTGTCGGGACCGAAGACCAGCCGGCTGAAGTGATAATTACCAGAAATAAACTGGTGAAAAAGATACTAAAAGGGCGTAACCCGGTTTTCATGATTTGCCTCCTTGAGAGATCTCTTACACCATTATAATCAGAAACTCTTAGCATTGATATTATAACTCTCTATTCATATTGTCAATAAGCCCCCCCCCTTAATAAGGGGGGGGGGGGGTTGCCGGAAAAACACAAAAAATACCCCTGGCAAATTCAATATATTAGTATTATACTAAGAAAGATGTATCTGTACTTTCAGAAAATGAAAGCAGCAAAGAGGAACCGGTTATGAGAAAAAATATTTTCTCGACTATTCTTGGTTTCTTTTTGATAATTATTTTTCTTGGCATTTTTGGCGGGGGGCCGGCACAGGCCGCCGTGCCCGGCCGCCTGAATTACGAAGGCCGGCTGGTCGACTCTCTCGGCACCCCCGTCACCTCCACCAGAACGATGAGCTTTAAGATCCACGATTCGCAAACTTCCGGCAGTATTTTATGGACTTCTTCCACCTATTACATTACGCCCGAAGCGAGCGGCGTCTTCTCCGTCATCCTGGGCAGTCAGGGCGATCCGATCAGCTCCGGGATCTTCTCCGGGGCGGATAGATACCTGGAAATAACCGTGGATGGTGAAAAAATGAGCCCCCGTACGCAAGTTGTGACCTCGCCCTTTTCTTTCCGGTCGGCCGATGCCGACACGGTCGGCGGCAACTATCCGGCTGATTTTGTTTCCGTCACCGGCGGCCGGATCACCGGCTTATTAACCGTTGAGGGGAACGTTGCCGCGAATTATTTTATCGGCGACGGGTCGAGGTTAACCGGGATCTCCGGCGGCGTGACTATCGGCGCGGGGAGCATCACAACGGAAAAATTGGCCGATGCCGCTGTCACCAGCGTGAAAATGGACCAGAATATCGCGCTGACCGGCACGCTAACAGCGGGGGCTTTTTCGGGCGGCGCCGCCGGATTGACCGGCCTGGGTATCGGCAATCTAGTGATCGGCAGCCAGGCTAAAGGCGATGTGATCTATTACGACGGCACAAATTGGACAAGATTGCCGGCGGGAACTGCCGGGCAGGTACTGCAAACCGGCGGCACAGCCGCCAATCCATCCTGGGCAGCCGCGGGCGGCGGAGGGACGGTCATCCAGATCGACGCCGGCACCGGCTTGACCGGCGGGCCGATCACTTCGTCCGGCACGCTCTCGATCGACGCGACCGTCGCGACGCTGGCCGGCGCGCAAACCTTCTCCAATAAGACATTTACCGGCACGACGACGATGGAGGCGATAACGGCGACGGGCACCGTCACCGCCGCGGCTTTTTCCGGCAGTGGCGCTGGGCTGACCGGCATTACCGCTTCCAACGCGACTTCTCTGGAAAGCCAGCCCGGCAGTTACTACTTGAGCAGAACCAATCACACCGGCTCGCAGGATTGGAATACCGTCTCTACTGCCGCTTATAAAGTTGATCTGGCTTCGCAGGTAACCAATACCCTCCCCAATTCCAACTTGGCCACGATCACTACCCCCGGTAAAGTTTCCGGCAGTGCCATCACCTCCGGCACTATCGGTAATGCCGCCATCGATACCACCGGCACCGTTACCGCCGCCGCCTTTTCGGGCAACGGTTCCGCCATTACCGGGATAATTTCAACACCCTCGGGGGAAGCCGGCGGCGACCTGACCGGCAATTATCCCGCTCCAACGATCGCCGCCGGCAAGATAACCGATACCAATGTCGCGGCCGCCGCCGGCATCGCTTGGAGCAAGATCAATAAAGCGGGAGCAACGGCGTCCGAAGTCGGCGCCGCCTCCTCTGCCGATCTATCAACTCACACGGGAGGGACCACTGCTCACGGCGCGACGGGAGCCGTAGTCGGCACGACCAACACGCAAACCCTAACCAATAAAACTTTAGACGCGACCAACTCAATAACCGGCGGGGCCGTCACCTCCGGCACGATCGGCGGAAGCACAGCTATCAATACCACCGGCACGGTTACCGCAGCCGCTTTCTCCGGCAGCGGCACTGGGCTGACCGGCATTACCGCTTCCAACGCGACTTCGCTCGAAAGCCAGCCAGGCAGTTACTATTTGGGCCGAGCCAACCATACCGGCACACAGGATTGGAATACAGTTTCAACCACCACCAATAAAGTCAATCTTACTTCGCAGGTAACGGGAGAGTTGCCTAATTCCAATTTAGCCACGATTACAACTCCCGGCAAAGTTTCCGGCAGTGCCATCTCCGGCACCATCGGCGGCACAACGGCAATTGACACCACCGGCACTGTTACCGCGGGAGCTTTCTCCGGCAATGGTTCGGCTCTAACCAACATCACCGGAACGGATAATACAAAAGTCCTCAAAGCCGGTGATACCATGACCGGTCTTTTAACTGCTAACGCCGGGATCAACGTAACGGGAACAGTTACCGCAACTGCTTTCTCTGGCAACGGTTCCACATTAACTAATGTCCCGCCTGCTGGTTCCGCTAGTGGCGACTTAACCGGAACATACCCCGGCCCATCAATCGGCAGTGGGAAAGTTACTGGTTCAAATTTGGCCAGTGGTATAAATATCAACACCACCGGCACTGTTACCGCGGGAGCTTTCTCCGGCAATGGTTCGGCTCTAACCAACATCACCGGAACGGATAATACAAAAGTCCTCAAAGCCGGTGATACCATGACCGGTCTTTTAACTGCTAACGCCGGGATCAACGTAACAGGGACAGTTACCGCAACTGCTTTTTCTGGCAACGGCTCCGGTTTAACAAATGTTACCGCTTCAAATGCGACTTCTCTTGAAAGCCAGCCCGGCAGTTATTACTTAAGCCGAGCCAACCATACCGGCACACAGGATTGGAATACAGTTTCAACCACCACCAATAAAGTCAATCTTACTTCGCAGGTAACGGGAGAGTTGCCTAATTCCAATTTAGCCACGATTACAACTCCCGGCAAAGTTTCCGGCGGCGCCATCACTTCCGGCACGATAGGGGGATCAACGGCGATTAATACCACCGGCACTGTTACCGCGGGAGCTTTCTCCGGCAATGGTTCGGGTTTAACAAATATTACCGGAACGGATAGCACAAAAGTTCTCAAAGCCGGTGACACCATGACCGGTCTTTTAACTGCTAACGCCGGGATCAACGTAACAGGGACAGTTACCGCAACTGCTTTTTCTGGCAACGGTTCCACATTAACTAATGTCCCGCCTGCTGGTTCCGCTAGTGGCGACTTAACCGGAACATACCCCGGCCCATCAATCGGCAGTGGTAAAATTATTGGTTCAAATTTGGCCAGTGGTATAAATATCAACACCACCGGCACCGTTACCGCCGGAGCTTTTGTCGGTGATGGTTCCGCTTTGTCCAACGTCGCTCCTTCCGGCAACGCGGGCGGCGATCTAACCGGCACCTATCCTAGCCCGACCATCGGTGCTGGCAAGATAACCGCCGCCAAAATGGCCACCAGCTCAATCACCAGCGATGCCATTGCCGACGGCGCTATCCTTAACGCCAATGTCAACAATTCCGCCGCTATCGCCTGGAGTAAGATCAGCAAGAGTGGAGCAGTGGCCGGTGATGTCGGCGCCGCTTCTTCTTCCGATTTGACGACCCACACCAGCGCTACCGCGACTCACGGAGCCACAGGCGCCGTTGTCGGTACTACCAATACGCAGACACTAACTAATAAAACTTTAGACTCTACCAACGCCATAACCGGCGAAGCCGTCACTGCCGGCACGATAGCGGAGGCAAGACTTGCCACGATCACCACCGCTGGTAAAGTTTCCGGAGGCGCAATTAACTCCGGCACTATCGGCGGCGCTGGCAGCAGCGTAGCCATCAATACCACCGGCACCATCACCGCCGGAGCTTTCTCCGGCAACGGCGCCGGTTTAACCAATGTCACCGGAACGGATAATACAAAAGTCCTTAAAGCCGGCGACACCATGACCGGCCTTTTAACTGCCAACGCCGGGATCAACGTAACGGGAACAGTTACCGCGACTGCTTTCTCCGGCAACGGTTCCGCTCTAACCAACGTTCCTCCTTTCGGCAATGCCGGTGGTGATCTAACCGGCACTTACCCCAATCCGACAATTGATGCCGGCAAAATAACGGCGGCCAAGATGGCGACCGGCGCAATTACCAGTGATGCTATCGCCGCTAATGCCGTTACTTCAACAGCTATTGCCAACAGCGCCGTTGACTTAACTACCAAAGTTACCGGTTCACTTCCCGATTCTAACCTGGCTACAATAACAACCGCCGGTAAAGTTTCCGGAGGCGCCATTACTTCCGGCACGATCGGCGGCGCCGGCAGCAGCGTAGCCATCAACACCACCGGCATCATCACCGCCGGAGCTTTCTCCGGCAATGGTTCCGCCTTAACTAACGTCGCTCCCTCCGGCAACGCCGGCGGCGATCTGACCGGCACTTATCCCGGCCCGACTATCGGCGCCGGCAAGATAACCGCTGCCAAGATGGCCACCGGTTCAGTCACCAACGACGCTCTCGCCGCCGGCGCGGTAACTGACAACAGCGTCGCGAGCAATGCCGCCATCGCCTGGAGCAAGATCAGTAAATCAGGCGCGGTCGCTTCCGATGTCGGCGCCGCAAGTTCTTCCGATCTGACGACTCACACCAGCGCTACCGCGACTCACGGAGCCACAGGCGCCGTTGTCGGTACTACCAATACGCAGACACTAACTAATAAAACTTTAGACTCTACCAACGCCATAACCGGCGAAGCCGTCACTGCCGGCACGATAGCGGAGGCAAGACTTGCCACGATCACCACCGCCGGCAAAGTTTCCGGAGGCGCAATTAACTCTGGCACCATCGGCGGCGCCGGCAGCAGCGTAGCCATCAATACCACCGGCACCGTTACCGCCGGAGCTTTCTCCGGCAATGGTTCAGCTCTAACTAATGTTTCAGACACTTCGAGAGTCCTCAAAGCCGGCGACACCATGACCGGCACGATGTCTATAGACGCCGGGACAGCGGAACCCGCCCTGCGGATAAGGACCGATTCGAACACCCGCGAGGCACTGTATATTGCCAAGGCCGGCAACGTCGGCCTCGGGACGACGAATCCGGGGGCAAAGTTAGATGTTAACGGGACATCAATTTTTAGGGGTAGTTTAGACATAGCTGGAAATAACATCGGAGAAGCGGCATATTTAGGAGGTTCTACTAATTTAACATTATATTCTGATGATGATGGTGGAAGCGGATATATTACACTTAACACAAGAAATGCGGGCAATACTGCATGGGTTGACGCTATAAGGGTTATTCAGGGCGGCAACGTCGGCATCGGAACCTCTACTCCGGGACAAAAACTGACCGTGACCGGGACGATCGAAACAACGGTCGGCGGGATCAAATTCCCCGACACAACCATTCAGACCACCGCCGCGACACCGGGCAACTACGTCCAGAAAGCCGGCGACACCATGACCGGCCTTTTAACTGCCAACGCGGGGATCAACGTAACAGGAACAGTTACCGCGACTGCTTTCTCCGGCAATGGCTCCGCTTTAACTAATGTCGCTCCTTCAGGCAATGCCGGGGGCGATTTAACCGGCACCTATCCCAGTCCAACCATCGGCACGGGCAAGATAACCGCAGCTAAAATGGCAACCGGCGCAATTACCAGCGATGCTATTGCCGCCAATGCCGTTACCTCCACGGCAATTGCCGCCAATGCCGTTGACTTAACCACCAAAGTTACCGGCTCCCTCCCCGATTCTAATTTGGCTACGATTACTACCGCCGGTAAAGTTTCCGGAGGGGCAATTACTTCCGGCACTATCGGCGGCGCCGGCAGCAGCGTAGCCATCAACACCACCGGCACGGTTACAGCGGGAGCTTTCTCCGGCAATGGCTCGGGCCTGACCAACGTTTCCGACACAACGAAAGTCCTCAAAGCCGGCGATACCATGACCGGGACGCTCTCCATAGACGCTGGGACAGCGGATTCCGCCTTACGGATAAGGACCGATTCGAACACTCGCGAAGCGCTCTATATCTCCAAGGCCGGCAACGTCGGCGTCGGGACAACGAGTCCGGCTACTTTACTTAATATTGGCTCTGGCACACCGACTACGACGGCAAATGGCATTCAATTCGGCACTGATACTTCAGCCAATCTTTATAGGTCCGCAGCGGCAACCATTAAAAGCGACAGTAACCTGGCACTTGGAAGTCAAATTTACCTTGGGGCCAGCAATGGAACGATTTATGTTTCAGGTATTTCGGCATCCAATTGGACTACTAGTAACAATAACGCGGGAATGAAATTTATTAACCGTACTTTTGATGACGCTTCGGGGATTCAGATACCATATCAGATTGTGCCAACTGTCAATCAGTCTGGATCGGCTGGTTTTTCTGCTCTTCGCGTAACTCCGTATCTTCAAGGTATGGGTTCAGGACCAAATTTATTGTTAGATGTAGGGACTAATTCAGCTGGTAATGGTAACGGGGCCCATACGTCTTTATTTGTGGTAAATAACACCGGCAACGTCGGCATCGGCACGGCAGAGCCCGGACAAAAATTAAGCGTCGCCGGGACGATCGAAACAACGGTCGGCGGGATCAAATTCCCCGACACAACCATTCAGACCACCGCCGCGACACCGGGCAACTACGTCCAGAAAGCCGGCGACACCATGACCGGCCTTTTAACTGCCAACGCGGGGATCAACGTAACAGGAACAGTTA
>JBAZZV010000013.1 GCA_041658645.1 Candidatus Margulisiibacteriota bacterium | reverse complement strand
CCTCAAAGAATAGCCTCTGTCAGAGCCCACCAAATATAAAATAATTTGAAATATTCCCTTAAAATTACCGATAAATATAGGTAAATAAGAATAGAAAAATGCAAATAAATGGATTAATGACCAGAATAGCGAGTCAGGTCCGCGCCCGGAAATTTCAATTGTCCGTCGGCCTATCCATTGCCGCGCATCTGGTTGCCGTCAAGACCGGAAGCTCAATTACACCCCGAACAGTAAGTTTAGGACAGGAAAATCAGACAGTTTGTTTTGCCGTTCCCGATCTTTTGCCTAAAGGCGTTGCAGATAGTAACCAAGTTTGCCATTCAATTGTGAATGCTGCGGAAGCGCAAGATGACCTGGACCATCCGACTATTAAAGAAAATCACATTTCACCGGAAGAAGCGGTCGTCTATCGCAGAGGGTTAGACGAATATTTGGCCAAAGGGAAGGGGGCGCTGGAACAGTATGCCAGGGAAGGGAAAAGCGATCTTGATTTTGGTGAATTCTTTATCTCTTTTGAATATTACGCCCAGCATTTAGATCCAGCCGCTTATTTGATGCCGAAGGATAGTCGCGAAGAACTGTTAATGATGTACCAGCAAGATGTTGAAACTTTCGCGCCTATTGCCAGAGACGAGAGCTTAACCAGGGAAGAGAAATTCCTGCGGCTGGTGGCAATGGTGGAATCAAAGTCGGTTCCCGACCCCGGGGCGAACATAATTACTTCTTTGTTGGTGCCAGAGGGCGGACAGGAGTGCCATACAAGATCTCTTTATGAGCTTGCTATAGCTTATCATTTTAGTGGGGAGTTGCTGGAGCCGGGGGAAAAATTTATTGTGGGAAAATACGCCGGCCGGCACCATGACTTGGGCATTTATAATGAAAAAAAACAGACTGTCTTTTGGGTTAAGATGAATATGATTGAGGGAAGATGGCGGGCAAGTTTATACGATCCTCATATAGAAGTGCGATTGCATGTTGAGGAAGTTGAAAAACATGCAAGTGACAACGACCAAAGCGCCCAAAGCTACAATCAGTATTTAGTGGCCCAGGCCAATGAGAGAAATGATGCTCCAATTGGCGATCCGGGGAAATTTACGGGGCCGAAATCTCCACTGGACTTTTTTGATGATTTGCCCGGTGTTAGATCTAAGTTTTCTTTCCGAGGATATGAAGTGATTGCTAAGCGCGAATCGGCCGGTGACCAATTAAGGGAAAAGCGTTTGGCGCGGGCAAGGATTGAAGCCGCTTTACTGCCGGATTCAACCATGAAAGCGATTCGTGCCGTTGATGAATTAAGCCAAATTAATGATCTTGCCCCTGATGAGTTGGGCATGACTTTAAATCCGGACACAAATAAAATTAGTGTGTCTATAATGCACTCGAACCGGCTAAAGGATATTAGCCAATTGGCTGGTGTAACAGAAGAAATCGAAGAACTTAATTTGCTTGGGACGTCAGTCAGTGATCTTCGACCTTTGGCTGGATTAACGGGATTGCAAAACCTTGTTCTGGATAATACACAAGTTCGTGACCTTTGGCCATTGTCCGGACTAACTGGATTGCAAAAACTTTATCTGAATAATACACAGGTTAGTGACCTTCGACCCTTAGCTGGTTTAACGGGGTTACAAGTCCTTGATCTAAGTAATTTACAGGTCAGCGATCTTAGGCCTCTGGCTGGATTAACGGGGATGCAATACCTTTATTTGCTTAATACACAGGTTAGTGACCTTCGGCCTTTAGCTGGTTTAACTGGATTGCAAGACCTTGATTTGAGAAATACAAAGACACAGGTTAGTGATCTTCAATCTCTGGTCGGTTTAACTGGGCTGAAACTTATTGGGCTGAATGATATGGGAGTATATGATCTTCTTCCCTTGACCGGTTTAACTGCGTTTCCATATAATGGACGATTTGCACGCAAGTAGGTAATCTTAGCTCAATTCCACAAGGAATAATAAGTAGGGAAGAATAGAAAAATGCAAATAAATGGATTAATGACCAGAATAGCGAGTCAGGTCCGCGCCCGGAAATTTCAATTGTCCGTCGGCCTATCCATTGCCGCGCATCTGGTTGCCGTCAAGACCGGAAGCTCAATTACACCCCGAACAGTAAGTTTAGGACAGGAAAATCAGACAGTTTGTTTTGCCGTTCCCGATCTTTTGCCTAAAGGCGTTGCAGCTAGTAGCCAAGTTTGCCACTCAATTGTGAATGCCGGCGAAGAAGCTCAAGAAGACCTGGACCATCCGACTGTCAAGGATAATCCCCTTTCTCCTGCGGAAAGAGAAGCGTACAGGATCAAACGTGATGAATTCCTTAAGCAGGGAGAGAAATATCTGGATGAATTCAAGAAAACCGGTAAAACCAGCATCGATTTCGGCGCATTCCTTATTCCTTTCGAATATTACGCCCAGCGGGCGGAAGAAAAAGTTTATTTAATGCCCAATGAAAGCTTGCCGGATTTGATGCAGATCGTCAAAAATGACCTACAAGCTTTTAAGGGGACATCTGAGGATCCCCGTCTTAGCCGAGAAGAAAAGCTATTAAGTCTAATGCGAATCGTCACCTCAAAATCCACTCCGGATCCGGGAGCGGGCGTTTTACCCTCTATGCTCGTTCCGGACGGCGGGCAGGAATGCACACTTAGAACAAAATATGAATTAATTTTAGCCGACCCTTCCGCTCAGAAGTTGCTCGGGCCAAGCGAAGAGTTTGTAATATTAAAATATGCCGGCCGCCATTTCGACCTTGGCATATTTAACCGGAAAGAACAATCCTTGATACATTTGGATATAAACCAGAACATTGTGACCGCTCCGCAGAAACAATGGAAATGTAATCTATATCATCCTTTGACGTTTGTGCAAATGGGGGTTGACCAGTATCAAGGTCAAACTCCAGAGGAATTTGAAACTGCTTATAGACCATACCTAATAGCCGAGGCGAACCTAGATGCTCCAAAGCAAACAGGCGCAGTAGAGGGGCCGACTTCACCTCTAAATTTCAATTCGAAAATAAGCTCTGGCCGGGCAGGAGCGTATGATGGTCCGGATATTATAATGAGGCGTGCTCCAGCCGACGAACAGCTAAGGGAAAAGCGTTTGGCGCGGGCCGGGAAAATTACTCCGCTTGATGTCACTTTATTGCCCGATGCAACCATGAAAGCGATCGCGGTCGCCAATGAGATTGCGCGAAGTAGCGATTTTAGCACTCATGAACCTCATGAAATGGTCGTCAGTCTGATCCCAAGCACAAACAAGATTGTTGTGTCAATATTTTCTCCCCGATTCAATGATATTAGCCCATTTACTAGAGTCGCTGAAGGGATAGAAGCATTTGAATTGCTGGGGACATCAGTCAGCGATCTTCGTCCTCTGGCCGGATTTACCGGGTTGAGACATCTTAGCTTGTCTTATTCGAGACTGGTAAGTGATCTTCGCCCTCTGGCCGGATTAACTGGATTGCAAAGGCTTCATTTAGGCGACACTCAAGTAAGTGATCTTCGACCTTTAGCCGGTTTAAGTGGGTTGCAAAGGCTTGATTTGAGTAATACGCCGGTAAGTGACCTGCGACCTTTGTCCGGATTAACTGGATTGCAAGAACTTTATCTGAGTAATACAAAGGTAAGTGACCTTCGACCATTGTCTGGATTAACTGGATTGCAAAAACTTTATCTGACTAATACAAAGGTAAGTGACCTTCGACCATTGTCTGGATTAACTGGATTGCAACAGCTAACTCTGATTGGGTTTTCAAGTAGCGATCTTCGTCCCTTAGCTGGGTTAACAGGATTACGAAACCTTTGGCTGGGAAATATGTCAGTCAGTGATCTTCGACCATTGTCCGGTTTGACGGGGTTACAAGTCCTGATGATGTCAGATATGTCAGTCGGTGATCTTCAACCCTTGTCCGGTTTAACGGGGTTACGAATCCTGAAGCTGGCTAAAATTCAAAGTAGTAATCTTAATCTTCGACCATTGTCTGGTTTAACAGGGTTACAAAGCCTTGTGCTGCAAGAGATGCCAGATATTGATCTTAGCTCAATTCCAAAAGAAATAATAATGAAGATCCCATAGTAATTTGGTTTTGGTCCCGACAACGAGCTTGCCAGCTCCTATTGTGCTAAAATGACCATCAGGTCATGGCTGAAAAAGAACTTCAAACCCCCGTTCAATTCGTTAAAGGGGTCGGGCCGAAACTGGCCAATGTTTTTGCCCGGCTTGGCGTGCGCACGGTCGAAGATCTCCTCTATTATGTCCCGCGGGAATGGGAGGACCGGACCTCTCTTCCACCGATTGTCCGCCTGCGCCAGGCCGACCTGGCGGTGGTCCGGGGGGAGATCAGCCGGGTCGAGCACCAGCAGACGCGAGGCCGCTTTTCTATCCTCAAGGTCTACTTAACTGATAAGACCGCGACCATTCAGGCGGTCTTCTTTAACCAGCCTTTCCTCCAGCGGATCTTCCGCCGGGGGATGACATTGATCGTCTCCGGCCGGGTCGAATTCTCTAAATATGACGGTCTCCTCCAACTGCTGACTCGTGACTATGAAATCGACACCGGAGAAGTCTTGAAAATAGTGCCGAAATACTCTTTGACCGAAGGGCTATACCCGAAGAAACTTCGCTCGGTTATCAAGACGGTCATGGAGAAATATCTGTCGGAGGTCCGGGACGAACGGGCGCGCGTTGCCATCAAGACGCTCCACCAGCCGGAAAAGATCACCGAGATCGAGCCGGCGCGCGCTTACCTCGCCTACAGCGAACTCTTCATCTTCCAGCTCGGACTGCTCCTCCACCGCCAACAGCTCAAGACGGAGCTGCGGGGGAGGGTCTTCAAGATCGAAGAAACCGCGGTCGCGGAGTTTTGTCAGCAGCTCCCCTTTAAACTGACCGGGGCGCAAGAGCGGGTCCTGGCCGACATTTATAACGACCTGAAAGAGGGCCGGCCGATGAACCGGCTCCTGCAGGGCGATGTCGGCTCGGGGAAAACGGTCATCGCGGCGCTGGCCGCCTTTATCGCCGTCCGGAACGGCTGTCAGGCGGCGATCCTGGCGCCGACCGAGATCTTGGCCAACCAGCATTATGCCAAACTGACCGAGCTTTTCGCTCCGTTCAAGCTGAAGATCGAATTACTGACCGGAGCTACGGTGACAGACGAACTGCGGGCGGCCATCCCGGAACAGGATATCATTATCGGTACCCACGCCTTGATCGAGACGAAAATAAAGTTCCGCGATCTAGGTCTGGTGGTGATCGACGAGCAACATCGTTTTGGCGTCCACCAGCGGTCCGCCTTGACCCGCAAAGGGGTGGCGCCGCATCTTCTGGTCATGACCGCGACCCCGATCCCAAGGTCCCTCGCCCTGACCCTCTATGGCGACCTTGACCGGTCGGTCATCGACGAATTACCACCCGGCCGTGTCCCGATCCGGAGCTATTATGTCCCGGAAGGGAAGCGGGCTGGAGCGAACGATTTTATCCGTGAGAAACTGCGGGCCGGCCGCCAGGCTTACGTCGTCTGCCCGCTGGTCGAGGAATCAGATGAACTCGACCTGAAAGCGGCGTCCGATGAAGCCGATCGCCTGCAAAAAGATATCTTTCCCGAGTTCCGGGTTGGCCTGTTGCACGGCCGGATGAAGAGCGAGGATAAGGCGAAGGTGATGAAAAAATTTCTGGAAGGGAAGATCCAACTCCTGGTTTCCACGACCGTCATTGAAGTTGGGATCGATGTCGCCAATGCCACCCTGATGGTGATCGAGCATGCCGAGCGCTTTGGGCTTTCCCAGCTCCACCAACTGCGCGGCCGGATCGGCCGGGGAAGCGAAGAGTCGTATTGCTTCCTGGTCGGCAACCCGAAAACGGTCGAGGCCCGGGCCCGGCTCAAGGCGATGATCGAGACGACCGACGGCTTTGCCATCGCCGAAGCCGACCTCCGTTTGCGCGGGCCGGGGGAGATGTTTGGGGCGCGCCAGTCAGGTTTGCCAAACTTTCGGGTGGCTGATATAATACGTGACGAACAGCTTTTGACGCAGGCCAGAGCGGCCGCGCTCGAGTTGATCGAAGAGGACCCAAAAAGTGCGCGTGATCGCTGGGAAAGCCAAAGGTATTTGTTTGAAAACGCCCAAAAAAGGTTGGGGGATCCGGCCCTTAACTGACCAGGCGCGGGGGGCGTTGTTCAATATCCTGGCGGTTAAGAATGCCGAGGCCAGTTTCCTGGACGTTTTTGCCGGGACCGGCGCGGTCGGGATCGAGGCGTTGTCGCGCGGGGCGCAAACCGCTATTTTTGTCGAACTGGGCCGGCCGGCGGCCGACCTGATCCGGCAAAACTTGGCGTTGGCCGGTTGTGCCGGCCAGGCGGAAATATTCAACATGGACGCGGTCCGGGCGATCAGTTTTCTGGGCGGCAAGGGCGCGCAATTCGATATCATCTTCCTGGGCGCTCCCTACGACAACCCGGTCCTGGAAAAGGTGATGGCGCAGGTCGCCGCCGGCAATTTGCTTAAGCCGGACGGGGTGATGGTCGCCGAGCACCGGCGGCAGCACCAGTTGGCGGAGACGGTCGGTAATTTGGTCAGGATGAGGGACGCTCGTTACGGCGAAACGGTCCTCTCGTTCTATAAGGGGCAAGGATGAAAGTAGCGGTCTATCCCGGCAGTTTCGATCCGATCACCAGCGGTCATCTCGACATTATCGAGCGGGCGGCCAAGCTTTTTGACCGGGTGGTGGTGGCGGTCATCCATAATCCGGACAAGCGGCCCCGGTTCACTTTTAGCCAGCGGATGGAGATGATCCGGCAGTCGGTCCCGCACTGCCGCAACGTGTCGGTCGACAGTTTCGACGGCTTGCTGGTCGATTATGTCCGCCAGCAAAAAGGTTGCGCGGTCGTGCGCGGCCTGCGCGCCGTCTCCGATTTCGATTACGAATTCCAGATGGCCCTGACCAACCGGCGGATGGCGCCGGGGATCGAGACCGTCTTCCTGATGACCGATTACCGTTATTCCTATCTAAGTTCCAGTTTTGTCAAGCAGATCGCGCGCCATGGAGGGGATGTCACCGGCCTGGTCCCGGCCGCGGTGGCCAAACGCCTGATGAAGGATAAAAAAGGAGTTAGGTAATATGGAAATCCTCGGCTTAATTGATACGCTCGAATCGATGATCCTCGACAGTACTCGGGTCCCTTTTACCAAGAAATTACTGGTGGACGAGGAGAAGGTACTCAAATTGATCGACAAGATCCGGATAGTGGTGCAGGGGGGCGGCGGCGTCGTCCGAACGGCGATCGGCGGCAAGGGTGAAGGGCCGGCCCACCACGACGCTGAACCAAAAGCCGAACCGACCGAGAGCGACCGCCGGACGCAAAGCGAGTCTAAAGCGGTTGAAGTGATCGAACAGGCGTACCAGATGGCCAAAGAGATCCGTGAGGGAGCCGATAAGTATGCCGATGAGGTCCTGGCCAACCTCGAATCGACCTCGACCCGGGTCTTGCGTACCGTTAAAGCGGGGCGCGACCGGCTCTCCAAAACTACCCAGGCAGGCAAGCAACAGTAAATGAAACGCGCGGACAAACGGACGCCGAACCAGTTGCGGAAAACCCGCCTCACCCGCGATTACCTCAAATATCCCGCCGGCTCGGTCCTGATCGAGATGGGGGAGACCAAGGTGATCTGCACCGCCTCGATCCAGGAAAAAGTCCCCGATCACAAACGGGGTTCCGGTTCCGGCTGGGTCACGGCCGAATACGCCATGCTTCCCGGCGCGACCTCGACCCGCTCCAACCGCGAGAACTTCAAGCCGAAAGGGCGGACCCAGGAGATCCAGCGGCTGATCGGCCGCGCTCTCCGGGCGGTCATCGATGCCAAAAAACTGGGGGAGCGGACGATCTTGATCGATGCCGATGTCATTCAGGCTGACGGGGGGACCCGCACAGCGGCGATCACCGGTTGTTTCGTCGCCTTGCACGACGCGGTCAGCTTTCTGCTGAAGAACGGTAAGATCAGCGAGAGCCCGATCAAGCAGTTCGTCGCCGCGGTCAGTGTCGGCGTCGTTGACGGGACACCCTTGCTGGACCTCCCTTACGAAGAAGATTTCCGCGCCGAGGTCGACATGAACGTGGTGATGACCGAGAACGGTCAATTGGTCGAGGTGCAGGGGACGGCGGAGAGCGAGCCGTTCTCCAAGAAAACCCTTAACCAGCTGGTCGACCTGGCTGAAAAGGGGATCGCCCAGCTGATCACAATGCAAAAGAAGGTGTTGGCAGTCAAATGAAAGGCATTATATTAGCTGGCGGGACGGGGTCAAGGCTTTATCCGTTGACCAAGGTGACGAATAAGCATCTTCTGCCGGTCGGCCGTCTGCCCATGATCTATCATCCGATCAAGAAGCTGATCGAGGCGGGGATAGAGGAGATATTGATCGTCACCGGTGTCGAACACATGGGTGATATCGTTAACCTGTTGGGGAGCGGCAAGGAATTCAAGTGCCGTTTCACCTATAAAGTGCAGGATGAGGCGGGGGGGATCGCCCAGGCGCTCGGTCTGGCCGAGAACTTTACGGGTGACGATAAGATAGTTGTCATTCTGGGGGACAATATCTTCCAGGACTCTCTCCAGCCGTTCGTCAAGAAATTCGTCACCCAAAAAGAGGGGGCCCAGATCCTGGTCAAAGAAGTGGCCGATCCGCGCCGTTTCGGGGTGGTCGAGATGAAAGAAGGGAAGGTCCTCGGAATCGAAGAGAAACCGACCAAGCCCAAGAGTAATTTTGCCGTGACCGGCATCTATTTTTACGATAACCAGGTCTTTAACGTCATCCGGAAGCTGAAACCGTCCGGTCGCGGCGAGCTCGAGATCACCGATGTTAACAATGCCTACCTCCGGCAGGGGAACCTGACCTACGATACCTTGCGCGGCTGGTGGAGCGATGCCGGGACCTTTGAATCGCTGGAGCGGGTGACGATGATGATCGAAGGGAAGGCTAAGTGACGAAATATCTGGTGACCGGCGGCGCCGGTTTTATCGGCAGCAACTTTATCCGTTACCTCCTGAACACCCGGCCGGAGGCGGAGGTCATTAATTTTGACAAGCTGACCTACGCCGGCAATCTGGAAAACCTGGCTGACGTGGCCAATGACCACCGTTACTCCTTCGTTAAAGGTGATATTTGCGACGGGAAGGTGGTTGAAGAGACGGTCGCCCGTCTCGGCTGTGACGGGGTGGTCGTCAACTTCGCGGCGGAGACCCACGTTGACCGCTCGATCGTCTCGGCCGGCTCGTTCGTTAAGACCGACGTTTACGGCACTTATACCTTGCTGGAAGCGGTCAAAAAGTTCAAGGTCGCCCGCTACCTCCATATCTCGACCGATGAGGTCTACGGGAGTACCGAACACGGTTCCTTCACGGAAGAGTCGACCCTCCAGCCTAATTCCCCTTATGCCGCCTCCAAAGCCGGAGGAGATCTGATCGTCCGCTCATATTTCAAGACTTATGGTCTGCCGGTCGTGGTCACCCGTTCCTCGAACAATTACGGCCCGTACCAGTATCCGGAAAAAGTGATGCCGCTTTTTATCACCAATGCGCTGGAGGGGAAAAAGCTCCCCCTCTATGGAGATGGGAAGAACGTCCGCGATTGGTTATACGTGGTCGATAACTGCGAGGCGATCGACCTGGTCCTGCAAAAAGGGAAAGAAGGCGAAGTCTATAATATCGGCGGCGGGAACGAACACCAGAATATAGAAGTGACGAAACTGATCCTGAAAGCACTCGGTTTGCCGGAGAGCACGATCGAATACGTCAAGGACCGGCCGGGCCACGACCGGCGCTACTCGGTCGATTGCAGTAAGGTCAAGAAACTCGGCTGGCACCCGCGCACCGGCTTCGCGGATGGTTTAACCCGGACGGTCAATTGGTATAAAGACAATCAAAGCTGGTGGCAGAAGATCAAGACCAAACAGAAAGAATTCCTCGAGTTCCAGCAACAGTGGTATTCTAAGTAGTCTACTGCGCTTGGACCGCGGTGATCGCCGTGATGTTGACGATATCGTCGACGCTGCAACCCCGCGAGAGGTCGTTGACCGCCCTAGCTTCCCCCTGTAACAGCGGCCCGAAAGCCTGCGCCTTGGCCAAACGCTCGGTCAGTTTATAACCGATATTGCCGGCGTCGAGGTCGGGGAAGATCAGGATGTTGGCCCGGCCGGCGACCAGGCTCCCCGGGGCCTTCCGCTCGCCGATCGAGGGGATAATGGCGGCATCGAGCTGGAGTTCCCCGTCTAATATCAGATCCGGCCGTTTTTGTTTGGCCAGCCTGGTGGCGGTGACGACTTTATCGACATCGGGATGGACGGCCGAGGTCTTGGTCGAGAAAGAGAGCATGGCGATCCGCGGCTGGATCCCCATAAGTTTAATGAATGATTCCGAGGTTTGGATAGCGATGTCGGCCAGCTGTTCGGCGCTGGGGTTGGGGACAACGCCGCAATCGGCGTAGAACAACACGCCATCCTCACCATAGGTCTTATCCGGCAGGACCATGACAAAGAAGCTGGAGATGATCGATTGGCCCGCGGCCCGGCCAACGCAGTCAATCGTCGCCCGGAGGGTGTCGGCGGTATAGTGGGTCGCTCCGGTGACCATCCCGTCCGCTTCCCCGGCGTCGACCAGCATGGCGCCAAAGTAGGGGTAGTCGCGGGTCAAATGCTGTCTGGCCTGCTCGATCGTCATCCCTTTACTGGCCCGCTTATCCTTTAAAACCTGGATATATTTATCGAGCTTCTGATGTTTCAGCGGGTCGATGATGGTCGTCTGGGAGAGGTCAACGTCTCCGGCGCCGGCGACATCCTTCATTTTTGCCTCTTCACCGATCAGGATGATCCGGGCGAGCTTGCTCCGGCTGATCAGTTCGGCCGCTTTGAGAACGCGGGCATCTTCGGTCTCGGGGAGGACGATCGTCTTGTTAAGTTTCTTGGCCTTGTTCCAGATGTCGTTGATGAAATCCATGACGAGTCTATTCTACCACAAGCTCATATTTCCGGCTACCGAGGCCGAGCGACTCCCCGTAATTGAGCTGCACCTGCCAGTCAACGTCGGGATAGAGCGAGTGAAAGATGTCCCGGCCGGCGGCTTGATTGACCAGATCGATCGAGGCCTGGTCGATCGCGACCGGATCGAACGAGGCTAGAATGCCGACGTCGGGGACGATCGGCGCGGAGTTGAGCGGGTAACAATCGCAATTCTCCGAAACATCGGTGACAAAAGTGAGATAGGCGGTCTTTCCTTTGAACTGCTCTAATATCCCGGCGGCATATTCGGCCATTCTCTCCTGGACCGACTCGGGCGAACCGAACCAGCACGCTTCGATCGTCTGGTTCTTGCGGCAACTCTTGATCTCGGGGCAGTTGGGACAATCCTGGTGCATTTTTAGCTTGCCTAATTTGCTGCCTAACCCCATGCCGGCGTTTTTCAAAGCGCCGCCAAAGCCAGTTGCTTCATGTCCCTTGAAATGGGTCAGGACGACCAGGCTTTTAGCCGTAAAAACTTTTGGCGCGACATAAAGTTTCTTGAAGTGTTTAAAATTGACCGTCAGCTCCCGGCCGCGGTAATCGCCCGGTTCATCGGCGATCACCACTTCCGCGCCGGTCTTCTCCAGCGTATAACCATGCTCGCGGGCCGTTTCCAGATGGCTGGCATTGTCGTTCCTGCGGCCATGGTAGAGGGTGTTGGCGTCGGTGAAGAAAGGCCTCCCACCGAGCTGTTTGATCCGGGCGACGACTGTTTTGACCCGCTCCGGCTTAATGAACGCTTTATTTCCCGGTTCACCGAAGTGGATTTTCAGGGCGACGAGGTCGCCGGGGGTGATCACGGTGCCTAAACCGGCGCGGTCAAACAATTCCGCGGCTTTATCCGGCGACTTGGTGAAAAAGACCTGGCTCATTGGTCTTTAGCTAGTTCTGCGACCTTCTTATGGAAATCCAGGGCGTTCTTTACTTCTTGAATATCCTGCCAGGTCAGCCATTTCGGTTTCCCTTTTTCCTTGGAGGGGTTACGCAGGAGATAGGCGGGATGAAAGAGGGGCATAACCGAGATGTCGGACCCCGGGAGCTTGAGCCACTGGCCGCGGAGCTTGGTCATCGGTTCGTCGGACTTGAGGATCGCCTTGACCGCCGGAGCGCCGGCCAGGAGGATGATCTTTGGTTTGACGAGCCTGATCTGCGCCTGGAGGTAGGGGGAGCAGGCGGCCTGTTCTGTCGCCAGCGGCGCCCGGTTATCCGGCGGGCGGCATTTGACGGTGTTGGCGATATAGATGTTATCGGGGCGCTTGATCCCGACCGAAGCGAGGATCTGGGTCAGCAGTTGTCCGGACCGGCCGACAAAAGGCAAACCTTGTTCATCCTCATCCGCCCCGGGGGCTTCCCCGATCAGCATCAGGTCGCAAGGGACGGGGCCGTTGCCAAAAACGACGTTGGTCCGGCCTTTGGCCAGCGGACATTTGGTGCATTTTTCGGCCAGGGCTTTTACTTCCGCGTAGGGGAGATTTGATAACTCGGTTTCATTTGAAAAGAGATCCATGCAAGAATTCTATCATTTTTGTTAAAAGGAAACAAAAAAATATAGGTTAGTAAGGGATCCTGATGTTAAATGGGAGATTGGAGGGAGTCTTAACAACTAATGAATTGACGGCAAAATACAGGATCGGCGGGAAAAATTCGCTTCGATAGAAGAGACTTGTATGGTAAGGATGCATAGCATCTCTGACTTGCTGGGAATCAAGGCCGATCGGCCGATTGATGTAGACTTCCTGATAATTCCTTGGCCGGTCACCGGCCAGATTGATGCACCATTGGTACATGAAATTGATCTGGGCGTGGGCGCAGGCCAGGGCGATCAGTCCTTTAAAGGCGTCCTGCGGACCGATCGGATGGATCGGCTGCATAACGTTAAAACAGAGCTTGGTCAAGTCATTTTCAATTTCCAGTGAATTAAAACCGGTTTTTAAAGTGAATTGCATACCGCCGGGGAGCGTTTTTAGCGGATCGGGATAGTCGGCCAGAATCTGGTTGAACCTCTGGAATTCATCATAGGAATGAATCGAAGCGGCCAGGCCGGCGGTGGTGAAGATATGGTCATACTTTTTCTGGGCCGCCAGCGCCATGACGATCACCCTTTTGGCCTGCTCGGTCGGTGTGTCGCCGCTGGGGTTAAATTTCAAGGCCTTGGTCTGGCGGCGGCGTATCAGGTCCTGCGCGCGGCGATTGGCCAAGCGCAGGTCCGCTTCCGAATATTGTTCTAATCTTGGCAAGTAAAACACGACTCTGTTTGACATGGCAACTCCCGGGTAATCGTCGAAGAAAACAGGCAGGTAATTTCAGGCTATTTTTTTTGCCAGGCCGGGATCTCTGGCGGGAGGAAATCTGCCTTAGGGGTGGCAAAACGCGCCGGATGGTATTTGCTGCTCAACCAGACCAGGGCGGTCCGGAACGCCGCGACGAGATCGGACGGCTTGACGTTCCGGCTGTCCGTCCGGTAAGCGATCAGGACCGCTTCGGCCCAGTTCAGCCCGCGTTCTTCAAGTTCTTTGGCGTCGCGGGGATGGGGGAGGTCGGCTTCCCCCGATTGGTGGATCGCGTGGTCGTATTTTTTGGCTTCGGCGCTGACCTCTTCGGGGGACATTTGACGGAATTGTTCGATCGCCGTTTCCAACTCTGTTTTTGCCGGCAAGGGATGGGGAGCAAGGATTATCGCTCTAAGAAGGTCGCGCCATTGTTCGTCTAATTTTTGAATAGCGATATTGCCATTGATAACGTCGATCGATCCCCGCTCAAGCCTGACAGTGACCTGGTTTGGTTGAAAAGGAGCCGCGGCGATAGTGATCACACTTCCGCCGGAGAGTATCTCTCCCGCCCGGAGGACGAGATAGACTTTCTCGAAACGTGGGATGATCGCCGCTTGGTAAAGCTCATATTTGGCCGGGTCGCCGATCATTTGCAAAGCGGAGAGATTCGCATTTAAAAATTGTCCCAGGTCGAGCTCGCCGTTCGGGGCCAGTGCCAGGAAATTCTCGACCAGCCGGTCACTGCCGACCAGGCCGGCCGAAACGGCAAAAGCGGTTTCTTGAACATATTCATTTACGACCGCTCTGGCTTGCCGGACGATCTCATCCCGGCCGAGGCTATCAACCCTGTTCATTGCCGGAGAGAGAAGTTTCATGAGCGGTCCATTCTTCATTATGCCGTCAAAAATATCGAGCATTGCTTTGCCGGTCGAAGTCGCCCGCTCAAAAAAACGCGCGGCCAGCCGGTTCAGCAGCAGTCTCTCGGTCATTTCATGACGACCGACCGGGGCCTCAAATTGACCGGTGCCGTGAATAGTTGAATTAATGACCCTTGGTATCCTCATATTTTCCCTCTGGTTATATATCGTAAAAAATCAGCAAAAATTTCAACTAGTGGATATTCAGTTTGTACCGGGTCGCCCGGCTTTCCCCTTCTTTCATGACCAGGCCGCTTTTGATCAGGGGGGTCAAGATCTGGTTGACCCGGGCCCTGGTTACGTTAAGCTGGTCCTTGAATTCGGCGACCCGCAGGGCGGGATTGTCCCGCAGGATCCGCAGCACCTCTTCCTGTTTGGGCGACAAATTGACCGGGTAAGAAGCCGTGACTTGCAGGCCCTCGATCCGCGCTTTGACGTTTTTCAAGGTTTTGACCACGCCTTCGGCGACATATTCGATCCAATGGGTCAGGTTGCCGTCCAGGGCGCGGGCCTGCTGGAGTTTTTGATAGTAGCGCTGCCGGTTGCCGGCAAAGTATTCATCGAGGCTGAAAATATGGTGCAGGTCGTAGTCCCGTTGATAGAGGATCAGCGTCCCCAGCGCCCGGGCCAGGCGGCCGTTACCGTCCGAGAAGGGGTGGATGGAGACGAAACGGTGATGGAAGAGGGCGCAGACCAGGATGCTGTGTAATTGCCTTGTCTCGTGATTGTTCAGCCAGTCCAGCAATTCTTCAACCGCTTGGGGAGTTTCTTTGGGCGAAGTCGGCGAGAAAACCTTGATCTTGTTCTCGTCGACCACCCAGTTCTGTTTTTCTTTATAGCGGCCGGACTTTGAGCTGTCGAGCAGTCCCCGGGTGATGATCTTGTGAAGCTGTAAAACGGCGTTCTCATCAAGTTTATTATCCGCTCCGGTTTCGATCCAGCGCATGGCTTTGAGATAATTGGCGACTTCCTGCTCCTGCGTTTGCGCCGCGCCGATCGGCTCGCCGCGCTCGACGGCGCGGACCTGGGCCAGGGTCAGGACGTTACCTTCGATCGAGGTCGAGAAATGCGCGGTCTTGGCGCGCGCCTCTTTTTGCAGTACCGGCAGCCAGGCCACTTGCAGAGGCGCCAGCTCGATCCAGGCGCGCAGGGCGCTGGTCTCGTCGATCAGGTTCAGCATATATGGTGTGATTTTATACATCGGATCGAACATAAGACACTAGTATAGCAAAGCGTCAAGTAAGCGTCAAGGGGTGCGTCAAGCCGGATCAAGAACACGGAAAATACTGGTAATATTAAGTGAAATTACCGGATCTTTGAGACGAAATTGATCCGGAGGGATGATTATGAATATCAGAAAAATTAGTTCGGTTGTGACACTGGTCCTGACCGGTTCGCTGGCCGGTTGCCAGGCGAAGAGCCCGGTTCTTCGTCAAACGCCGACCGCACCGGTTGCTCCGGCTAAAGAGACGGTTTGGCCGCCTAATTATGCGTTGTTTCAAAGGAGCGTCACTCACGCTTGGACCGGAGCCAGGAGCTATGGTTGTTTCGGTATAGCGGAACAGGTCGAGATCGATTATCGCGGCAACGAAGCCCAGCTAACCACGGTCCTGCATCAGTCCCTGATCAAAGCCCGACAAGATTATATTAACAAATGTTTATCACCCGGCATCGAGATGGACAAAATAAAACCCGAAGACGCCGTCTATGAGAGGGTCGACAAAAACAGCGGGCAGATGCTTTACGGGGCCGTGATCGGGCCGACCGCGCAGGTCATCGACAGCACGGTGATGGTCTACTGGTGCGGCAAAACTATTTACATCACGGTGATCGCCTCCGATGCCGAGAAAGTAATCCGGGACCCGGAGAAGGTGAATTACGGC
Organism: Candidatus Margulisiibacteriota bacterium; assembly: GCA_041658645.1. Classification (NCBI taxonomy): domain Bacteria; kingdom Bacillati; phylum Candidatus Margulisiibacteriota; species Candidatus Margulisiibacteriota bacterium. The sequence continues at coordinate 10,113 of JBAZZV010000013.1, read as the reverse complement.
ACGATCAGCTGTAACGTGTTGTCTCCCACCGTGCCGCTGATCGATTTCCGGCGCTAAAAAAATGAGCGCTATTCGTCGGCTGCTGGGTGCCATCGGGGCCGATATTAACCGAACTCGGCAAGATCGATCCCGAGCTGGCAAAAGAAATAGCTAAGTTTTTGCAAGCAAAGGGCGAGTAAGTCCCCGGCGCACTACGAAACGCGCCTCTCATCCGCAGTCCGCGTTCCGCTCCTCAAGTTGACACCAAAATCGGCCAAACTGCCTGAAATTTTCTTCCGCTCTCTCCGATAATAAATCATGCTTGTATTGGGCCTTAAAGCAAAAATCGCATATCTCGATCTGACCAGCAAGGCGAGAATACAAAGGCCCCACGTGTCGGGCTATGTCAGCGGTGATTCACCCGCTACTGACCTGCTTGCGGTTGTTGACAACGCCGGCAAGGTTGCGGGCTGCGTTAACCGCAGCGACGCCCATGCCAACGGCATCCGCCATGCGACCGTCCATTTGCTGCTCTTTAACTCTCGGGGCAACCTGCTTGTCCAAATGAGAAGCCCGAAAAAAGACGGATCGCCGGGCAAATTGAGCCAGTCTGTTGGCGGGCATGTTCCTTTTGGTCTTGCGCCGACAAAAGTGTTGGAGAAAGAAGCTTTTGAAGAATTGGGCGTTAGGACAGAATGCCTCAAATTAGTAATAACCCATCCAACCTATCTCTATAGCTCGAACGGCGGAAAGAACCAAGAACTTGTGTCTCTCTTTACCGGTAACTATGACGGCCCGGTCTATCCGAACTATACAGAAGTCGCCTGGGCCGCCTTCTTCGGCCTTGCCGGGCTTAATGCCTTATACAAATCGGAACCGGCCAAGTTTGCTCCAAGTTTTATTGAAGACCTGCGGCACATGGAGTTGTTGACAGCCTAAGGGCCCAGCTTCTACGAAACGTGCCTCCCATCCGCATGCCGCATAACGCTCCCTAAGTTGACACCAAAAGATGGGGGTGGGAGAATACATCTATAATTGATGAATATATTAATAACCAAATCGTTTATTAAGGGGTGATAGTAATGAATGCAGACAAAATTAGAAAGCTTAGAACGGTAATTAATGAATGCCTAAGAGTTCAACAAAATAGCGATCACCAAATTCCATACATAGACAGTGGTAATACGCTAGATGATGTAATGGCGCGACAGAATCATGTTATTTTTGGCAGACGTGGGTGCGGCAAAACCCTTCTATTAAATGAGTCAGCTAAGCGCCTATTGAAAATTCCAAGCATCAAAACTATATACTTAAATTGTGAAGATTTTAAGAAGCATTCATTCCCTAATGTTTTGATAGAAATATTGGACAGTTTATTTGGGACGCTTGAGCAGAACCTTTCAGGATGGTTTGGCAGGAAAAAGAGATCGCGCGAACTTATTACTGGTATTCGAAAACAACTTTATGAATTAAAAAGGAAGCAGGACGAAAGAGAGTCTGATGTGCGCGAGAAAGAAGCTACCAAAACGCAGGTCAACCAAAAGATTCAGGCTGGGATAGGGGCCCAAGTAGGTATGAGTAAATTAGGTTTTGAGGCATTAGATGATTCCTTGTCTGATACAACCCAAGAAAAAGAACTGCATTACAAAATAAATGAAAATAAGATGCATGAATTAAACAATTGGTTGCCAGAACTTAAGCGCCAAATAAAAGAGTTTTTCAAGCTGTCAAAATCGGTGGACGCTATATTTTTACAGATTGATGATTTTTATCATTTAAGAAGAGTTGATCAACCATTGGTTATTGATTTTATTCATAGATTATGTAAGGATCTCCCTTTATTTTTTAAATTGGCTACACTGCGTCATGGTAGTACATTATATATTGATAGTAATGGACAACCGGTCGGAGCCCAAGAGAGGCATGATTATCAACCAATTGACATTGATTTTACTTTTACTAATTTTTCTAGAACCGTTGAACAAAATCGCAGAATATTGCAACAATTTGGTAGTTTAGCTGGGTTTACACCTCAGGATATTAATAATCTTTTTAAAGGGAATGGATTCGAGAGGCTTGTCTTGGCTGGGGGAGGGGTCCCTCGTGATTGTCTATCATTATTCCTTGAGGTTTTAGAAAAAGTTAAATCTGAAAACGAGGACGGACAAATCGGTAAAGACGATGTTAGAATATTGAGCCGATCTAACTTTGAAAGAAGAATTGAGGAATTAAAACAGGATTCTGAGGGGGATGAACAAAAAGCGTTGATAAGCGGAATTTATGCGTTGCGTCAGTTTTGTATTGCAAAAAAGACAAACATAATTATTGTGTCTGAAGCGACCTTGCAAAAAGAAGATAAAATTCGTAATCTGCTCTATCGCCTATTGGATTACCGTATTATTCACATTGCTGGCACAGCGTTAACTCATAAATCTCAGCCTGGGACATACCATGCATTTGTTATTGATATTGGCTGTTATGCATTTATGCGTGTGCTCGAAGGTCGTTTTAATGAAATTGATTTAGGTGATACTGAGGCAAAAGAGAAGATGAGATCCGCGCCAATTTTGGACAAGGAGTTGAATGCTATTTGGCAAACTATTCCAGTGGATGCTGAGGCGGCTCTTAAAACACAAGAAAACAATTAAATATTACGCTATAGATATTTATCTGTATGACAACCCCCAACAACGCCCAAATTCCACCTCAGCCACCCAAGCCCGATCCCGCGCTTAAGCGACTTAATAGATAGTCGAGTAATTGAGTCGTTAAATAGGATATCAAGGTTCTCCAATTCTCAGCCGCACAGTTTTATATTATAATAACATAAGGAGATATCCATGAAACACAAACATATCAAGCAAAAAGTCTGCGAAAGCTATGGAGCCATTGCTAAGACGGGGAGTTCCTGCTGTGGATATGCAATTCAGCTTTCTACTTTAGCTTCCCATTTTGTCCATTGAGGGTTGGTTGGCGCGCCGAAATCCATCTGGGCGTAAAAACGCTTTGCGTGCAGGTTGTGATCATGAACGCAATATTTAATAGTTCTGGTTCCCGATCCTTTGGCAACATTATATAGTGCAATGAGCGCCGCGCCGCCTTTTCCCAGTATCCTTGATGTGAGACGGCTCAATTCCATACGGCCCTCGTGGATATTAAAATTGAGATTGAAAACTTCAGAGCCCTTTGCCGCAGGATCGTAAAGACTTGGAGAAAAGTCGGTCTTAAACGGCGAGGCCTTTAGAAGGACATAAGTTTTGACCGCACCTTGCGAAAAATAAATGCCGATCGACCAATCCTTAAAAGCTGAACCAAGATGCGAAATGACCAGAGCGGCTAATTCGGCGTTGTCATACCCTCCAGAGTGAAATAGCTGGAAACGATTGCCGCCCAGTTCAAATCTATCCAAACGATTATGAGCCCGCGCTTGCTCCAAACTAATTGTCCGTCCTTGCGCCGCCTCACAAGCACGTTGGGCAAGAGGTGTTCTTCGATTTAGATTTAAACCTCGCATAAATTGAGCTGTCCCGACATTAAATCTGGGATCAAATTGAAATGACATATTGTTTGATAATTTATCGGGGAATATTGCTGGGTATTTCAGGGTTTATAGTATAATGTCCTTGAGGAACTAATAAATGAAATCAAAACATATAAAGCAGAAAGTCCGCGAAAGCTACGGGGCGATTGCCAAAGCCGGGAGTTCCTGCTGTGGTCCGGCGCAGTCGTGTTCTTGTGGGAGCGGCTACTCTGATAAGGATATCTCTTCCGTGCCGGAAGGGGCCAATCTTGGCCTCGGTTGCGGCAATCCGATCGCTCTGGCCTCGATCAAATCAGGTGAGACTGTACTCGACCTCGGTTCCGGCCCCGGCTTTGATAGTTTCCTCGCCGCGAAAAAGGTTGGCAAAAAAGGCCAGGTCATCGGCGTCGATATGACACCGGAAATGGTAGAGAAGGCGAGGCAGAATGTACGCAAAGGGAAGTATACTAATGTTGAATTCCGATTAGGCGAGATCGAACATTTGCCGGTAGCATGCAATTCGGTCGATATCGTTATCTCGAATTGCGTCATCAACCTTTCGACGGACAAAGAAAAGGTCTTTAAAGAGGCCTTTCGCGTTCTCAAACCGGGCGGCCGGTTGATGGTTTCCGATATCGTCCTCCTAAAAGCATTGCCGGCGTCTGTAAAGAATTCAAAAGAAGCATACGTCGGCTGTATCGCCGGCGCGATCATGAAAAAAGATTATATCGGCTTGGCGAAGAAAGCCGGGTTCAAAAAGCTAAAAGTCGTGGACGAGGTCCCTTTCGCTCAATATGCCGCCAGCATTAAATTGGCCGGAACGAAATAATTATTTTGCTGTCGCTTCCGGCGAAGGCAGGCTGAGCCTGAAGACCTTTTGCCGCTGCGGGAAACAACTTGTCAATTATCAGGGTTGCATTCTCCAAATAGCTTAAGGTATAATCGCCGCATGGCAGAACAGGACGAAACGCCAGGTATGCCGGAAAATCAGGAGTTGCAGGCTCTGGTCAGTAAATTCAGGTTGAATAAAGGGGGAACGGTTAGAATGTTCAATGGAGTAGCCACGCTGATATTTTTTGCTTTATTTCTTGGCGGGACTATCTTTGCTTTTTCTTCGTACATGGCGACCGGCAGCGCGCTGGTCTTCTCGCTGCTCGAATTCGCCTTCTTCGTCTTTGCCTGGATCATTTCTTCCGCCGCGCGCATTGCTGCCCAGTGGGAAAAAGGACTGGTCTTCAGGCTGGGTAAATTCAACGGTCTCCGCGGCCCGGGTTTGTTCCTGATCATCCCCGTTATCGATACGGTGGCGATGGTCGACACGCGCATCCAAACCCTCGATATCCCCAAACAACAGGTCATAACAAAAGATAACGTCCCGGTCTCGATCAACGCGGTCCTCTACGTCAAGGTGGTCGAGCCGGCGGACGCGATCATCAAGGTCCAGGATTATACCTATGCCGTCACCAATTACGCCCAGGCGACCCTGCGCGACGTGATTGGCGGGATGACGCTGGACGAATTGCTGGCCGAAAGACAAAAGATCGGGGAAGAGATCGAAAAGATCGTCCTGGCCGAGAGCAAGAACTGGGGACTCGAGATCACCAATATCAAGATGCAGGACATCGATATGCCGGAAGATCTGAAAAAAATGATGTCGCGCCAGGCTTCGGCGGAAAGGGAAAAACGGGCCAACATCACCAAGGCGGAAGGGGACAAGCTGGCCGCAGTCAACCTCGCGGAAGCGGCCAAGACGATGTTCTCCAGCCCCGGCGCGATGCAACTTCGGTCCCTGCAGACGATCGACGGCCTTGGTCCCTCCGCCTCCAATACTGTCGTGCTCGCGGTGCCGCTGGAGCTAATGGAAGCGGTCCGGGCTTTTGCCGGTTCATTGAAAAAAGAATAACTACTCATGCAGGTCAAGCTTTTCGATACCACTTTGCGCGATGGCGCCCAGACCGAGGGGATATCGTTTTCCCTGGAAGACAAGCTGAAAATAGCCAAACTCCTCGATGAGCTCGGGGTCCACTACATCGAGGGGGGCTGGCCGGGATCGAACCCGAAAGATATCGAATTTTTTAAGGCGATCAAGGACGTTAAGCTCAAGAACGCGCAGATCGTTGCTTTTTCCTCGACCAGGCGGCCCAAGGTTAAGGTTGAAGACGATAAAAATATCCAAACACTGCTGGCGGCAGCAACCCCGGTCGTGTCGATTTTCGGCAAAACCTGGGATTTTCACGTGACCGACGCGCTCAAGACGACGCTGGAAGAAAATCTGCTGATGATCAAAGAGACGGTCGCTTACGCCAAGCAAGCCGGCAAAGAGGTCGTTTTCGACGCCGAACATTTTTTTGACGGTTACAAAGCCAACAAAGAATACGCCTTGCAAGTATTGAAGACGGCGGAAGAGGCGGGGGCGGACATTCTCTGTCTCTGTGATACCAATGGCGGCACGCTGGCTTTCCAGACCGAGATCATCCTGAACGAGGTCAAAACCAAAATAAAAGTTCCCTTTGGCATCCATGCCCATAACGATTCCGACTGCGCGGTCTCGGTCTCCGGCATGGCGGTCTATTGCGGTTGCACTCACGTCCAGGGGACGATCAACGGCTACGGCGAGCGCTGCGGCAACGCCAACCTCTGTTCGATCATCCCGATCCTCAAGCTAAAAATGAAGATCGACTGCGTGACCGACGCCCAGCTTGAAAGATTGACCGAGATTTCGCGCCATGTCGCCGAGATCGCCAACCTGCCGCAATCGGCGCACCAGCCGTTCGTCGGCCGCTCGGCCTTTTCCCATAAAGGGGGGATCCACGTCAGCGCGGTCGTCAAGAACCCGGGGACCTATGAACATGTCAAACCAGAGCTGGTCGGCAACGAGAGAAGAGTGACGATCTCGGAACTCTCCGGTGTCAGCAATTTGCTGGTCAAAGCCGAAGAGTACGGCATCGATCTCAAGAAAGAATCGAAAGAGACCAAAGCGCTGATCAAAACGCTCAAAGAGCTGGAGAACCAGGGTTATTCTTTTGAAGAGGGAGAAGCTTCATTCGAGCTTTTAGTCAGACGCGCGCTGGGTGAGTTCAAGCCGTTCTTTGCGCTGGAAGATTTTAATATTCAGACCGCCAAAGAAGGGGGGGGAGCGACGCAGAGCACCGCCCATCTTAAGATCAAAATCAAAGACAAGCTCTTTGACGCGGTCGGCGAGGGGGATGGACCGGTCAACGCGCTCGACGCGGCCCTGCGCAAGGTGCTGGAAAATATTTATCCCGATCTGAAGACGATGAAGTTGACCGATTATAAGGTCAGGGTCCTGAATAGTGAAGCCGGTACCGCCGCCAGAGTGCGCGTCATTATTGAATCGGCCGATGAAAAGAACGTTTGGAATACGGTTGGAGTTTCAACTAACGTTATTGAAGCGAGCTGGCTGGCGCTGGTTGATTCGATCGAATATAAACTGCTGAAAAAATAATATTCCGCGGCTACAAGAAATATCCCGCCGCGCTGATGAAATAATAGATCATGTCGGTAATCTTCATTTGGCCCAGGGCGACCAGCCGGTAAAACTGCTCCGGCGTCGACCAGCGGACGCGCTTCTCGATCAATTCAAAGACCGCATCCTCTTTTTCGGCCCGCTCGAGCGGCTGAAGACTGATATCGAATATCAAAAAATCCGGGACCGGTTGGCCCTTTTGCGCGGCGGCCGCGAGCGCGCGCTTGATCATCCGGCGGCCGATATCGACCTGCTGCTTTTCCGGCCGGGCCGCGACGTAGCGCCTGATCCGGTCGAGATTGTCCGGCTCCTGTAACAGCGCGTAAAGATCGTGGCCGGCGAAGTTGCGGGCCAGGGTGAGGGCGACCGACTGGCCGGTGAACCAGTTGCTTTCTGCCGCCAGCTCCGTTCCGGCATACGACTGTTCGTCCAATTTGGCCTCGCTCAATGTCAGCGCGAACCCCGGCTTGATCGTCGCGGCCAGGTCGAACCAACTCCCGTGCTGATAAACCCAGGGATTGAAGATGCGCGGATTGGACCGCTTATCCGGACCGGTGACCGTGACGCTGACCCGCCGGACCCCCGGGAGCCGCTGCATGATCCGCCGGCGTCCTGCGCGGTCGGCCAACTGGACTTGTTCTAAAACATCGGTGCCGAGGAGCGGCGAAGTAAAAGCAGTCAGGCCGGTCGGCGTGAAAACGTGGGGCGCGATCCCGAGGCGATTGACCTCCGCCATTTTAGAGCCGGCGATCCTCGTCCGGAAAGAAAGATCGTTGTTGCCGAACTCGTCGTGCAGCGCCTGGTAGGCGCTGGGCTTGGTGTAGCGGATAAAATCGCGGCTGCGGGCCGTGAGGAGGGGAAAACGGCCGGACAGCGCCGCCGTCAGGACGGCTCGGGCGGCATAGCAATCTTTTGCCGAACCGACGATCACGTCGAAAAAGGCGAGATCGCGTGCTTTGAGCGGGAAGTCATCATAAGTAAAACGAGCGCTGTCACGAATTGCGGAAAGCTGGTCGAACTCATAAAGCGTATTCGCCTGCCTGATACTCTGGTCGACCTCCCGTTTTTGCCGGTCGCGCTCCATCCGCCATTTCAGCAGCATCTCGTACGGAGTACGGAGGGAGATATTAACCGTCGTACCCGGCACGGCCGGCTGCAGAGCGCCGGCGATCAACTCCCGGATCGCGGCCAGATCGGTCCGCCCGGCCCGGTTGGCTAAAGCGGCGGAAAAATGTGTATACTCATCCGGTAGAGCGATCGCCAAGGCCTTATTGGCGACGTCGAGCGCCATTTCCCTGGCGCCGACCACCGTCGTCGCCAGCGGATAGACGAGTTCGTCGATAAAACGGTAATGATAAAAAATACTCTCCGGTTTCATGCCCCGGCAGGTGGCAAAATAGTCATAGAGGTCGGCCAGCTTGAGATAGGACGCTTCGGCGTACTGCATGGTCGATTTGATGAACAGCGGCTCGTAGCGCCCGGCTTGCTGCAGCTTGGTCTCGTACTTGCTCGTTTTCAAGTTGGTCAGCGAAGCGACGATCCCGCGGACACGGGCGCCGAAGAGCTCTTCGATCTGGTCGAGCGTGAGGTTGGTGTCTTCGACCGTGTCGTGCAGCCAGGCGGCGGCGTAAGCCTGCCAGCCGAGATATGGGACGTCATCTTTGGTCAGGCGCTCTATTATTCGGAGCATATGATAAACGTATAGCTCGCCTAGCTCGCCCTTACGCAGCATAGGCAGTCCCTTTTTTTCTCCGGCGGCATGGATATGGGCAGTAATAGCGAGTTCCGCTGCGGCGTAAAACCGGCCGGTCCGGAAATCGCTAAGACAACCGGCCCGGGCCGCTTTGTCCCGCAGGGCCTGCGTGAGCCGCTGCGCCCGGTCAAAAAACCCGGTGTTTTGCAGATAACGCGTTTGTCCCAGGACGTCGCGCGACGTCCGGATCAACCGCCCCAGGGTGCAGGTCGGGCCGTTTTTTTTGTTTCTTTCAATTAACGGGAGTAACATGAGTGATCAAAATAATGTCGGCAGTTCGGACGGGGGATTTCAAACGATTTCGGGCTGGCGTTAGTGGATTCGATCGAATACAAGCTGATGTCGGGCAGGCAAGTTAAGCGGCTAACTGTTCGGCCGTTTCGATCTGATTCCTGCCGTTTTCTTTGGCCCGGTAAAGAGCACTGTCGGCGCGGCTGATCAGATTTTCCGAAACCTCGTCCTTATTAAGAATGGCGATCCCACCGCTTATCGTTACAGTGATCTGTTTTCCTTTACTGTTAAGTTGGAGAGCTTCCACCGCGGCCCTTATTTTTTCAGCCACAATCTTGGCGCCTGATATTTGAGTATCTGGCAAGATGACTACAAATTCTTCTCCGCCATATCGAAAAGGGATGTCCGCCGATCTTAAGGTGTTTTTAATTGTCGTAGCCACTTCGAACAAGACTTTGTCACCCACTGAATGCCCGAAACAATCGTTTATTTTTTTGAAATAATCAATATCAAATATTATGAGCGAGAGAGGCTGATCATATCTGACGGCAGTACTAATTGCTTGGCTAAGCGCGATATCACCAAAACCGCGGTTATAAAGTTGCGTCAAAGCGTCTGTTTGACCTAATTTTTCCGCCGCTTCAGCCCGGCGTATCAATTGCTTCGCTTGAGCATTCAGCGCTAAAATTGTCGCTTGGGCTTGTTCAAGTTCGGTCCCTAATCTAGCAACTTCCGCTATCAGAGGCTGGCTTGAGGGTGTGTCCGGCTCAATAACACGTATAGCTAGTCTGGCTAATTTATCAGTGATTGGGTTGCCGATATTTCCAGATGACCGAGTAGTCAGGTGTTTGGCTAAAGCTTTGGGGTGGCCGTTCAGCAGCTTTCTGACGGCGCTTTGACCGTAATTTGCCAACAATTTAAGAGTCATTCTAGATAATCTTTCGGTGATCATGTTTCACTCACTTCCGTATATATATCGTAAGAACTGGGGTAAAATTGCAGTTTTTTTGTAACTATTTTGGGCTATATACCCACATCGTGTGCAGGATTTTGGGGGGCGGGGTTGGGGCTACGCTGATCAAATCCTCAAGAAACTACGTAAAAAGATGAAAATCAAAGAAGTATTAGCCAGGCTGCTGGCAG